>JAHEGP010000107.1:1209-9904 GCA_024645065.1 Cellvibrionales bacterium
ATATGCAGGCACAATGGCTGGATTCGGTTAATCACTTGCAATAGCATGTAGTCTGCAATCTCCGCCGAGCCCGCGCGGCCGCTGTCGACTAACCTCCCGCCTAGCGCGGCGCCACGCTGCTCTACCAGCCCCTGCAATTCCTTGAGCATTTCTCGCAGCTCCGGGTGGGCGGAGCAGTCCAGCATCGGCGGGATAAACTGGTTGGCGAGCTTTAGCGGCGAGTCCTGGCGCCGTTCAAGCACATGGGCGATAGGGATCGCGGCGTAGCCACTGAGATCGTCACTGCCCGGCTTGATTGAAATATTCAACTGGCCAGTGTCGATTTCAGTTTCTTCACCGCTGCGCGAGGTAGAATTGCGCACTGCTTTCGGCGACTTGCGATAGCGGGTCAGTTCCGAATCGGGATCTTGCTCATCGATGTCTCTGGCGCCGGGCCTGCGCAGCGGTATACACAGGTAGATTCTTTCGTCTGCTGTGTTGAGCGACAGTTCGAGTACTTTGGGTAGCGTATCTTCATCGGGTATCGCAAAGGGTGTGCCGTCTGGAAAAATCCCGCGCATACGGACGATGGAAAGCTTGCCCAAATCGAGCAATTCCTGGTCGAAGGCAAATTCCTGCAAGCCCCAGGCGTAAGCGCCAATCGCGTCCGCGCGAGCCTCCACCAAGCGCTCGACATAGCGGTCTTGTTGTTGAAAGTGCTGTGGCCGCAGGAACATGCCTTCCGACCAAATGACCTTGCTGTTTGCCATAGTGGACCCAACTCTCCTGTAATTGCCGGCATGTCTAAATGGCTTTTCCGCCTTTGCTACTGTCGCTCCAGACGAGTCCCCTGGATGTTGACGGTAAAACGGTTGGCCTTGTTGGCGACGATGGGCAGGGTCAGGGTAGCGCTGGCATCCTGGTATTGCGAGAACTCCGCAATCAGACCGAGATATTGTACCGAGTCATCTAGCTCGATAGACTCACTACGACTTTCGCCCGGGGTGAACTCCTTCAGGCGCATGCTGTCGATATAGTCCGCGCCAAGACGCTCGGCGGGATTCTCATAGAGCGATATCAGGTCCTCGCGCTCAAATTGCCGCGCATCGGCCAGCTTAACCAGGCGAATGACCAGTGGCGAGGGGCGATTGTCATCATCGGGGTTGACATCGGCACTCACTATGAAGTCAATCACCGCACTGGTTTCGACTTTAAGTACCTGACGGGTTTTCTGGCAAGATGTAAGGCTCAGGCTGAATAGAGCGAGCAGCGTTATTGCGGATCGGTGCCATCGTGCGGTCAGTTTCATAGGGACCTCGATTTATCGTAATTGAGCAGTATGGCGGTTTGGTAAATGCCGGTTATCAATGATTTCCTTGCCGCCGCATCGCCTTCAGCTGATTGACCTGGTCTTCATAACTGCGGCCGAATTCCTCGCCAAACAAGCGATTATACGCGGCTTCAGGATCAGCGCTGAGTCTATCATAATGCTTGCAAAAGGCATCCCAGGCTTTTGCCTTCTTATTACCAACCAGCCGACCGCCTGTGGCATCAACCCCCATTTCCTCCATCAGGCGCTGGGGATTGAATTGTGACAGCATGCTATCGTATGCAGCGCGCATGCCCGCCAGCGTCGCAAGTTGGTGATCCTCGAGGTCGTTAAAGCTATCATTAATGGCCGTTTCGGCGCGCATAAAGGCCCTGGAGTCACTGCTAAACATATAGGCCAGCGCATCCTCCACCTGGGCGGCAAACTTTAGCGGGTTGTTTTCGGCGCGGCCGATGATAGTACGCACCGCCCTGATTTCGTTTTTGATACTGCTGCGTGCTCGCAGTATTTCCATCAGGCGGGACAGGGCAAGCACCAGTGCCGAGCTTGCCGCGGGAGTCAATTGCTCCAGTTGCTCGTCGCTCAGCGACTTCAAGCCCATGAGCTGTGCCAGTTGGCGGGCGGCCGGCAAATTTGCAGCTGCGCCTGGTGCTTTAGCGGGGGACTCAGGTGCCACTTGCGGCGGCGCGGGATCTGCTATCGGCTTGGGAGGCGTCATCGCCTGTTGCAGCGGTGGGGCGTTGTCCGGCTGGGGTTCCAGCCACCACTGCGAATCTTCCGCCGCGGGAATTGCTTGCAACGGATCGTCCGGAAGCTGACCATGGGCGGAACCGTCAAGCAATGCAAGGGGGTCGGCACATTCGTCATCATTCGAGATTGGCGGTAATTCAGGTTCGGGTGACGATTCCGCGGCCGGGCCTGGTGTCGGCCAATCTGCTGCTGGAGCCGCTGCCGAGTGCTGCGGCGAAAGCCATTTATCCAGGTCGTCATCGGCCTGGTCGCTGGCTGCTGCCTTCGCGCCATCTGCAGCGAGCGGGGTTTTGCCCGGGTCACCCAGAGAATCGAGGAAACTGCCGCCAAGATTGTCTTCCTCGGTCGCGACGTTTTCGAAATCCACCTCAATGCGGTAAGGGCCAATAAGGATAATATCTCCCTTACTCAGCTGGATCGGGACGCCTTTTTCAAGTGGAGCGTCGGTCGTGTTGAGGTAGGTGCCGTTGCTACTATGGTCTACCAGGCTGTAAATGCCCTGTTGTTCAGTGATAGTCGCGTGGCTTGATGAGGTGATTCGCGAAGGGTCTGGTAGTATCAGAGTATTCACGCTACCGCGGCCAATGCTTGCGCCACCGTTGGGCAGGGTGTGACGAGTCCCCGCCATAGAAGAGCCATCAGGAGCGGTTATTATCGTCAATACCAATTTCACCGGTTCGTTTCCTTGGTTCGTTTGTCAATGGTTTTGGTGTTGGATTCGGTGGGTTGGAGGCGAACAACGTAACCCAAACCCGGGCAAGTCACTTTAGCTGGAGGTTATTCGCTGTAGCCGCAGGGATCAACTGCTTTCTCGATCTCGGCCGGCAGATAATGCCTATCTTCATTGCAAACCCGGATATGGCGCTGCCCGCTATCTGGTGGTACTCATGTTGAGGCCGAATTGACTTATACTGGCGGCCCTACCCCCACAGCTTCTACCAATAAGTTAGCAAATGCATGCAAATTGAAATCCCGGGATACGAGGTAAAGGACAAGATAGCTGACGGTGGCATGGCGTCGGTCTATCTGGCGCGGCAGCTCAATTTTGACCAGGATGTAGCTTTAAAAATAATGAGTTCTACGCTGTCGCGTGAGCCGGAATTTGTTAAGCGCTTTATGAAAGAAGCCCGCATAATGCGGAAATTGCGGCACCCGAACCTGTGTGAAGTATTCGATGTCAACGCCCATGGAGATCTTTACTACATCGCCATGGAATTGCTGCCCGGCGGCACCCTGTCGCAGCTGACTCGGCAGGGGATAACACCACAGTTTGCCTCAAGCTTGCTGTTGCAGCTTTTGCAGGCACTCGACTACGCCCACCGCCAGGGTTTTATTCACCGGGATATCAAGCCAGCCAATATCTTGATGCGAGATGCTTCAACCCCGGTTTTGACCGATTTCGGTATCGCCCGGGCATCGGATGCCGCTACTCACCTGACCATGACCGGCACCATGTTGGGGACGCCCTACTATATGAGCCCGGAACAGGCGCATGGCGGGGAGGTGGATGGTCGAGCGGACCTCTACAGTCTTGGTATCGTGTTTTACGAAATGCTCACCGGGGAAGTGCCTTATCGAGCTGACAGCCCGGTGGCGACCTGCATCAAGCACATCACCCAGCCGATCCCCACTTTGCCGCAATCTCTGGAGCGCTTTCAGGGCTTTATCAACCAGGCGCTGGCTAAAACTGCGCCGGAACGCTTTGCTGATGCGGCTGCGATGGCGCATTGCCTTGACGCCGCGGTCGACCAGGCTTCGATAGTGCCTGGAGAGAAAACCGTTATTGCGGGTCCAGTGGCGAATTCGGGTATTTCAGGGCGGACCAGCTCGGGCGGCCCAGCCCTCTCTCCTCCTCATGAGCAGGATGCGGCGACACCAGCCGCGCCATCTGCTCGGGTGCGGCCGGTTGAGACAGCACAACCCGGAGCAGCTGAAGGCAAGTCCCCTCTCCGACGGTTTGCACTATGGGGGGTGGCCCTCACTGTGGTCGCGTCGTTGGTGATAGTGCTTGGTCGCGTGCTGTTAAGGGAGGAGCTGCCGGTTGGCCAGGTTGAACCGCCGCCAGTATCGAGCGCTCAGCCACTGGTGGACGATTTTGTGCTGGAAGCGCGCCAGGCTATTGCGGATGCGAGGTACACCGATGCCGAGGCGGGGTTTCGATCTGCCCTGGCTTTTGATGTTGAAAACCAGCCCGCTCTGGATGGCCTGCGTGAGTTGGGTGGTATCTACTTTAAGCTCTCGCAGGAGGCTTTGGCTGCCGATGATATCGCATTGGCAAATGCCATGGTGGTAAATCTGGTGCGGGTCAATTCGGGCGCCGAGGGACTGGGAGAGCTGCAGTCCCGTATCAGGCAGCGTCAATACGAAATAGAGGGAGAACAGGCACAACAGCTTGCGATGCAAAAGCGACAGCAAGAATTGCTGGCTAGTGCTGATGCCTCCCTGGCGAGCAAGCAACTTTACAATCCAGACGGCAGCGGCGCGCTCCAGCTCTATCGCGCGGCGCTCGAAACCGATCCCGCTAATACCGCCGCGCTGGCGGGACTACAGCAGGTGGCTGGACTCTTTGTCCAGCAGGCGGAGCGGGCTATAGCGCAAAACGATATCCCGGCGGCCAGTGCTGCCCTCGGGCGCGCCCGGGAAGCAGTCCCCGATGATCCTCGCCTGGCCGCTGTAGGCGCTGCCCTGGCTCAACTCGAAGCCAGTTCGCTGGAGTCCGAGGCGCAGGCCAGGCGCCTGGCCGAGCAGCGCGCCGCTGAAGTTTCCGCCCTGCTGGCGAGTGCGGGGCAAAAGTTGGAGTTGAAGAACTACTTTGGCGCTGATGGTGCTTACCAGGACTATCGTCAGGTGCTCAACCTGGAGGCAGGCAACGCCGAGGCGCAAGCCGGTATCGAGCAGGTTGCCCTGGCCCTGGCTGCGCTTGCTGATGGCGCGTTGGGAACAGCGGACTATCCCGCGGCGCAGCGCTATATCGAGCAAATGGCCAGCTTTGATGGCGGTAGCGCGCGCTTGTCCCGGTTGCAAAAGCGCTATCGTGATGCCACCTACCTGCAACAACGGGAACTTGAGCGAGAGCAGCGCATCGCCAGTCTGCTGGCAGGAGCGCAGAAGGATTTTAGCGCGGACAGGCTCTATGCCAGCTACAAGCAGTATCAGCAGGTGCTGCAGAGTGATGCATCCAACAATGATGCTGTCGCTGGTATTGCCTCGGTTGCAGACCGCTACATGCAGTTGACCGAGCAGGCCGTGCGGGATGGCGAGGCGGAGAAGGCCAAGCGCTATATCGGACGCATGGTAGAAGTCGATCCGGATTATCCACAACTGGCGTCACTGCAGAAGCGTGTAGAGGACATGAAGCCGCAGGTTTCACCCGCCCAACAAGCCGTGGCAAAGCTTCGGGCCGAGGCCAACACGCTCGCCGCCAAACCGGTTTCCGTTGCAAACTTGCAGCAGCAATTTGCGTTGTATGAGGACATTCGCACCACGCTGCCGTCGGACCCTCAAGTCGGCGCTGAGCTCAAAAGCCTGGGTGAGACCGCAGTAGTGCAAATCCAACGCCTGTTGAAGCAGGATTTGCCGGCCCCAGCTGCGCTGGACCAGGCCAACGCTTATATCGATTTTCTTGCCAGTAGCGGTCTCTCGAAAGCAAAGCTGGATGAACTGAAAAGCCTGCACCAGAAGCGTGTCCAGGCCATGCAGCAACAAACGGCCCGGCGAAGCGATGCACAACGCTCGCAGAATAAGCTCGATTCTATTTACCGAACCTTGACGGAAACATTGGCTCGCAATGAATTGAACTACCAGCAGCTGGACAGCGTGTTGCAGTCGATGTTGGGCGTGCGCGATATTCGAGACCCGCGCGTTGATGAGTTGGCTGGCAAAATGAAGCAACGTTACCTGGACTTTATCGATCAACGCGTTGACGGCAAGCAATATAAAGAGGCTCTCGCCGCCGCCGATGACGCATTGGCCTATTTTCCAGCCGATCCCCAGCTATTGCAGAGCCAACAAAATGCTAAAAAGCAGATGGTTAAAATGACCCGCACGGCGCCCCGCATGTTTTAGCCTTTTGGCAGCATTTACCAGTGGTCACCAGAAAGGCTTTGCGCTGTGTTTTGCTTTTATGATCTACTAGCGGGGCGAAGGGAGTGGCTTGCGCCGGGCATTGTATATGCTGGTGAAAAATGAAGGCGAATCATCTTGCCTGCCACGGATTGCGACAGATGAATAAATCTCCTGCAAGCTTCGCGGTGTTTGAAGCCTGCTCTATTTGATAGCTTCGGGCTCAACATGACTTTCAAGCGCAAGACTCTGTACACGGCCATCCTCGCGAATCTTTATTCACCCGCTTTTTATCACCAGGCGCTTGCCCAGGAAACCTGTGTGCGCAATGCAGGAAACAACGGCACGATTTCTTCCAGTTGCACTCTCGGCCTATCCACCCAGGGCCGCGTGATTGGTAGCGGGGAGAATGAATCCGGCAACGTTATTCTCACCGATCAAAGCGTTACCGTGACAGTTATTGAGTCACTCAAGCCAAGTTACTCCAGCGGCGCATTTTCTGCGATCAACAACGTCGACGGCGTCAATGTGGCGTCAGGTACTATTGAGAACAACGGTACCATCATCTTTGCACCCGGCGTGGGTTCGTCCGACCTCGACGCCATCAAGATTAACGAAAACTCTGAATATACCGGCAATATACTCAATACGGCAACTGGGATTGTTGGCGGTGGAAAAAGTATTCGGGTTGACATTAATTCGGTGTTGTTTGGCAATATCGAAAACCAGGGCCTCCTGCAGGGGCGAGTCCTCGTTTCCGGGGAAATGCTCGACGGGGGCGAAGGCGGCGGCAATATCGTCAATAGCGGGCGGATAGAGTGCACCGGTGATTGCACTGGCGATGTTGCCTTGCTGGTGTCTCATTCGGCCGGTGCTGGTGGTGATTACGATGTTGGCACTGTGGGTACCGTTAGCAACACCGCTACCGGAGTGCTGGATGGCGATCTGAAAATCGAAGGACGCGCTTCGTCTGTTAATAACGCCGGGCAGATTATTGGTTCGATACTGAATGTGAGGACGACCGCTATAGGGGCTGCGCCGCCACTGATTTCTCAAGTGCTGGAAAATACCGGCAGCATCACAGTGGGTGTGCTCAATGAAGGGACTATTGGCACCATTAACAACGCCGGCTCAATTAACGAGAGCATTGTCAATGAGGGCAGTGTCGGCAGTATCATCAACTCTACAGCGGGCACCATCGGGGTCAGTATCAGCAACTCTGGAGAAGTGCTCGGTAGCATTTCCAACGCCGGCGCATTGGGTAATGGCGATCTGTTTGACGCTGGCCTGAGAAATACCGGTACCGTTGGCAGTAATATCGTAAACACCGCCAGTGGAGCGGTGACCGGCCCGCTGATCAATGATGGCGAGGTGATTGGGAGTATCATCAATGATGGCTCGATAACGCGACTGCTGAGTAATAACGGCAGTGTGGGCGGCAACATCGTTAATAACGGCACGCTGGAGAATAATCTTGTTAGCAACGGCGCGATAGCCGGGGATATCCGGAATTTTGGCTCCATTCTCGGCGGTTTCCTGAATGTTCATGGCGGTACGATTGACGGCAGTGTGGTCAATTATCCGTCCGGTACGCTCAGAGGCGGTATCGGTCTGGCGCCGGTCAGCAGTCCCGTTTTGGTTAGAGGTTCGGTTGTCAATGCGGGACAAGTCGCCTTTATCAGTATCGGTGATGGTGCATCGGTGGCTGGAGATCTGGTGAATGACGGCAGCGTCACCCTGGGTGAGCAAAGTGTTACTCTCGGGGGCAACATTGGCGGCTCATTCCGCAACAGTGGATCGATTGCCGGCAGCGTGGATAACAGCGGTGGTATTGGAGGTGGTGTTCTGCTGGGTGGCACGATTGCCGGGAATTTCACTAACAGTGGCACTATCGACAATGGTGTAACTGTCAGTGGAACAGTATCCGGTTCAATCGATCAGGCCTCCGGTGCCATTGCCAATGGAGTGGTGATTGCCCAAACCGGTTCGGTTTTGGGCAACGTCAGTTTCAACGGTGGCCTCATCGACTACGTCCAGTTGGAAGGCTCCATAGGTGGCAATCTGAATTTTGGTGCCGGCGGGGGCGAGTTGCGCGCCAGCAGAACTCGCGATGTCGGGATTGGTGGCTCTGTCAGCGGGGCCTCCAGCCTAGAGGTTTCGCGGCGACTAGCGATAGCCGGCGATTTCAACCATTCGGGAGCTAACATTATTGTCAATGCGTCCGATGCTGACAATTACGGACGTATCCTGGTGGCGGGAAACGCCGATGTCAGCGCTAGCAACGTTTTGATCAGGGCTGATCATATTATCGTTCCGGGAGATAGCTTCCAGTTTCTAGAGTCCGGTGGCTCGCTGGATTTTGATGGCGCGACGGCAACGGTAGCAAGCAATATGCCTCTTGTTGACTTTCAATTGGCCGCGGTAGACCCCATCGAAGAAGGCTTTAGCAATGCCCTGGCGGCGGTATCGACGCCGACGCCGACGCCGACGCCGACGCCGACTCCGACGCCGACTCCGACTCCGACGCCGACGCCGACTCCGACGCCGACGCCGACGCCGACGCCGACTCCGACG
>JAHEGP010000108.1 GCA_024645065.1 Cellvibrionales bacterium
GGCGGCCTTCGTATTTGACGATCCCCTGCGGTCCACTTCCGCGACCACCTTGCATGCCCTGCGCCAACGCGGCTATCACATTGTCATTCTGTCGGGAGATTCCTCAGCGGCCGTGCCAGCTGTTGCTGCGGCAACCGGAGTTGATGAATACTACGCCGCTCTCTCCCCTGCCGCAAAGCTGGAGAAGATCCAGCAGTGGCAGCAGCAGGGACAGCGAGTGGTAATGGTTGGCGACGGGATCAATGACGTACCGGTACTGGCGGCGGCGGATATGTCAGTGGCGATGGTCAATGCCAGCGAACTCGCGAAGGCAAGTGCTGACTGCCTGTTGTTGTCTGGCGATCTCAGTCGCCTGCTAACCACTCTGGATATGGCCACTAAAACCCGTCGCATCATCATCCAAAACCTCGCCTGGGCGTTGTTTTACAACAGTGCGGCGATACCGCTGGCGGCGTTGGGGTTGATCGCCCCCTGGCTCGCTGCAGTCGGCATGTCATCCAGTTCCCTGATCGTGGTAGCCAATGCGCTGCGACTCAACCGGGTGCGTTAAGCGGAGATTCCCTGATCATGGATAGCCTGGTCATTCTCATTCCCATCGCCCTGGTTTTTACCGGGGTAGCTGTCGCCGCCTTCTTCTGGGCTGTCAATACAGGCCAATACGAAGATCTCGATCGTGCCTCGAGGGATATTTTGTTTGACGACGAAGATCCTGTCGAGAGAACCGCCGTCACACCTGGCGGCGACAATGCAAAGCCGGATGAAGATAAACATGATTAGTACCGCAGATGCGATCGCCGCCATGACCATCGGCCTGATGGGCAGTGCCCACTGTGCTGCCATGTGTGGCGGAATAGCCGGCGCGCTGAGCCTTGGGATCGACGAAAAACGCCAAAACAAGCTGCCAGTGATCGCCGGCTTCCATATCGGCAGGATTCTATCCTATGCGCTCATAGGAGCCCTTCTCGGCAGCGTGATGGTAGCACTCGCAGGACACATCCAACCCTTCTCGGTGGCGCTGCGCATTCTCGCTGGCCTGTTGCTGATTGCGATGGGGCTTTATGTGGCGAACTGGTGGACAGGACTCAGGTCACTGGAGCGAGTCGGCGTTCCGATCTGGTCACGCCTACAACCTCTGACAAAAAAACTGCTGCCAGTGAAGTCCACAGCCGGGGCCCTTGCTTTGGGTGGCCTCTGGGGATGGTTACCCTGCGGCCTGGTTTACAGTGCGCTAGGCTGGGCGGTAACCGCCGATAGCACTGCGGGAGCGGCGGGCAGGATGCTGTTTTTTGGCGTCGGCACCCTGCCCGCGATGGTGACCATGAGCATCGCTGCGGACACCAGCAGGCGCCTGCTGCAACAACAGAACACCCGCAGGGCCGCCGGCCTTCTGCTGATCGGATTTGGCGTCTGGACCCTGGTAACCCCGTTGCAGATGCTGGCGGGAGGGCACACCATGGACAACCACACCAATCACCAACAGCATCAACACCATTGACCGTCAGCAGGGCACCTCCCGGCAACCGGGGGAGATGAATGCTTTAAGCTGCCTATCAGCCAATAAAAAAACCGGGGTTTGCCCCCGGTTTCAGTCGTATCCGCCCAGCTTGTCTTGCTACCTGCGTATCCAGCAGCTGCCTGCAGCAGCCAGGGAAAGCTGACAGCAAGCAGCCGCTCGCTGCGAGTTTATCAGAAACTGTAGCCCAGATTGACCCGATATACCCAGGGGTTAACGTCAACATCAACTACCAGGTCACCCAGGCCGGTTCCCTTGATAACTGCCTCGGTGTTGATGTCAGCATACATTGCAGATACGTTGACGAGAAAGTTGCCAAACAAAATATCTGCACCAATTATGCCAGCTAAGCCAAAAGAGTTTGAGAGGCTGAACTGGCTGTCACTGGAGCCCAAAGAGTCTTTAAAGCTGCTGCTGAGCTTCTCATCATAGAACCAGGTAAAGTTAATACCGCCGCCGATGTAAGGCTGGAATGAGGAATCGGCAAAGGGATACCACTGCAGGGTCAATGTCGGTGGCAGGTGAGTGGTTTCGCCAATATCGCCATCCCAATTAACGCTTGGATCTTGCCCAAGGGCTGCAAGACCGTTTTTCGCGCTCAAATCATGATTAAACGGTGTGGCTGCAAGCAATTCAAAACCGAAATTCGGCGTCGCCATATAGGTCACGGAAATACCCATCTGGGTATTTGAATTAACATCAACCAGGTCATCCCCTATCGGTTGCTGCGCGCCATTAGCGTAAAGATATCCACTACCGGGGTTCGGATCTACCGTGGCAGAACCAACCCGAAAAATGACATCACCGGCCTTATAAGCCAGCGCACTGGTCGACATGCCCGACAATGAAGCGACGGCAACGACACCGACACCGACAATAATATTTCTAGTTCCTTTCATGAATTTCCCCTCCCAAAAGATTGACGCATTCTGTCATAACCCGGTAATCGTATATTGATATGAGTCAAACAGTAAAACCGTATGAGATAAGGAATTATACCTAGCCCAGGTGCTTACAGCAGAATCCTGCGTAACCCGCTGCGCTCGCAACAGGACAAAAGCCCGAACCGGCCCATTAATTAGCTTTTACTTAACCACTGAGCGCCTTTGATATGTGTCAATGCGAATTGATCGCATTTACCTATAATCCAGATTTCAACACGGCGTCGAATACATCATGGTCCAAGCTATTCAAAGTCCTCCCGCCGAAGCCGAGTGGGACACCACGCTAATTCGCAGTTACGACGTTGCCGGGCCTCGTTATACTTCGTACCCGACTGCAAACCTGTTTGACGAATCGTTTACCGCCAACGACTATCTCCAATTGGCGGCAGCCGAGCGGTTCAACATTGCGCCACTGTCACTCTACGTTCATGTGCCGTTTTGCCGCAATATCTGTTACTACTGCGCCTGCAACAAGATCGTCACCAGGAATCGCGCGCTGGTGCGGCAGTATCTCGATAGCCTGGCCCGCGAAATGGACCTGCGGGGGCGCCTTCACACCCGCAGACCGGTAACCCAGCTGCACCTTGGAGGCGGCACACCAACCTATCTCAAGGAAGCTGAACTCACCGAGCTGATGCATCAGGTCGCCAGCAATTTTCGGCTCTGTGACCATGAAAGCCGGGAATACAGCATCGAGATTGACCCGCGAACGGTCAAGGACACAACCATTGCGCTGCTCAAGGGCCTGGGCTTCAACCGAATCAGCCTGGGCATCCAGGACTTCGACCCGCTGGTGCAGGGTTCCATCAACCGTACCCAATCGCCCGAGTCGGTAGAAAACCTGGTACACAAGATCCGCGATCACAATTTCAAGTCACTCAGCTTTGACCTGATTTACGGGCTACCCCAGCAGAGTGTCCGTTCCTTCCAGCAAACCATCGCCCGGGTGATCGACATGTCCCCGGATCGAATCGCACTCTACAACTACGCCCATTTGCCGACTGTATTCACCAGCCAGCGCGCTATCGATCGGCAGACCTTGCCTTCGGCGGATACCAAATTGGCCATTCTGGATACTGTCGGCCGTCGCCTGCTCGATGCCGGCTACGACTATATCGGTATGGACCACTTTGTACGCCCCGGGGATGAGCTGGAACTGGCGCGCCACAACCACAAATTGCAGCGTAATTTCCAGGGTTACTCTACCAGCCTCGCTGCAGACTTGATTGGCCTGGGACCCTCCTCGATTAGCCAGTTTGGCGATACCTTTTCCCAAAATGCCAAGGATCTGCAGCGTTGGAGCGCAGCCCTGAGCAAGGGCCACCTCCCGATTGTCCGGGGTCTCCACGTCAGTAACGAAGACAAACTTCGCAGACATGTCATCATGACCCTGGCCTGCCAGCTCAGTCTGGATATCCCGGAAGTAGAGCAACGTTTTGGCATCAATTTTGCCAGCCATTTCGAATCCAGCCTCACGCAACTGAAGGCATTCGCCAGGGACGGGCTGGTAGAGATCACCCAGACGACCATCAGCGTAACGGGGCGTGGGCGGCTGTTGCTGCGAAACATCTGTATGTGCTTCGACCAGTATCTGCTGAATGCGGACCGGAAAAGTGATGGGCCATTCTCAAGAACCATCTAAAGCCACTGTTTTACCGGGGTATAAATGCTTACTTTAGACCTTGCCAAGGATACACATGCAGATTAAATAGCCCTATACTGTCCCCGCATACCAAAGGAGTCGGTAGACTGGCATGGGTACACGCAGGGCAGAATCAACACTGGATAACATCGTTTGCACGCATGATTTTCGAATCAACTGTAGCGACTGCAGGCTCAACAGCATCTGCCTGCCCATCGCCCTGGAAGCCCACGACATCGATCGCCTCGACAACATCATCCAACGCAGCAAACCCTTGCGCAAGGGGGAACATGTTTATCGCGAGAGCGAACCCTTCACCTCGGTTTTTGCGGTTCGGTCCGGTTCGGTCAAGGCCTACAAGATCACCGGCGATGGCAAGGAACAGATCACCGGCTTTTACTTTCCCGGTGAGTTACTCGGCGTGGATGGTATCGCCTATTATCGCCATTCCGTTTCCGCCAAAGCGCTCGAAACCGCTGCGGTATGCGAAATACCTTTTAAACGACTGGAAGAACTCAGCACCACACTGCCGAGCTTGCAGCGACACTTTTTCAAGTTAATGAGCCAGGAAATCACCCAGGACCAGCAGTTGATTACGCTATTGAGTAAAAATTCTGCCGAGCAACGTATTGCGTCCCTGCTTCTCAGTATTTCCGCGCGCAGCGCGCGCCTGAAGCTTTCTGCCACTTCTTTTCGCCTACCGATGTCCCGCACCGACATCGGCAATTATCTGGGCTTGACGGTAGAAACGGTTAGCCGTATTTTCAGCCGTTTGCAAAAAGCCGGTTTGCTGGATGTAGAAAATAAGGAAATCCGGATGCTTGAAATCGATAAAGTGCGTAAAATGGCAGGCATATAGCGAAAAGCATCTCTGGACACATAGTCAAAAACGGCCAGTCTTCCAGGTGAGCTTGGCCATCAATAACAAGACTACGATAATAATCGATTAACGAGAGGACACAGCAATGATCGGAAAAGCCCTTGGGATGATGTTCCAGCCGAGAAAAACCTGGGAGGAAGTAGGCGCGTTGACAGATACAGAGTTGAAGCCCTTCATCTTTTACCCGGTCATCCTTGCGATATTGCCGGCGTTCGCCTGGTATTACGGCACTACCCAGGTAGGATGGACTGTCAGTGGCAAGGGCCCCATCAAGTTCACTGGCGACAGTGCTGGCCTGATAGCAATTTTATTTTATCTGGCCCAGGTACTCGCGATCTGGGCGGTTGGCTACTTTATCCACTGGATGTCAGCCACCTACGGCGCAGAATCGTCGTTAACCAAGGGCCTTGCGGTAGCCGGCCTGTGCGCCACACCGATATTGCTATCTGGCATCCTCGGTTTCGTACCCATGTTCTGGATCGACTTTATTATCGGCATGCTGGTAGTGAGCTATGCGACCTACCTGTTGTACCTGGGTATCCCCATTGTGATGAGCATACCCGAGGAACGGGGCTTCCTGTTCGCAAGCGCCATCGTTGCGGTGGGCCTGGTAATGGCCATCATCGTCATGGGCGCAACTGTCATTCTCTGGGATATGGGTAGCACACCGACCTTTACCGACTGAAACCCCCGTCCGACGTTTCGATTCGATGCACCGGTGTGCGCCGGGCCACAGGGCCGCACACCGCAGGGTTCCAGACGCCCATTTTGAGTGTGTGCTCCTGCTCCAGGGCTTTTAACTGCTTAGTAATCCAGCCCCAGGCCTTCCAGATGCACCAGGTCCCTGGCCTGGTCGATATCAGGCAACGGTGGCAGAGCACACCATCTCCAGCCGACTGCCTCCAGTTTCGCAACGGTAATGCGGAAGACCTCCTCAGTTCCCCAGGGTACGTCACTGAACAGGAAGCCACCCCAGCGCCTCAAGCCAAGCACCACATAGCCGCCGTCCAGGGCTGGAATAATTGCCGCATCGTATTGCCTCAGGGCTCCAAGCACCTGCTCGTAGTGACCGGCCGTCAATTGCGGGCAATCGCTGCCTGCGACGATTACTCGGCCAAACCCGGCGCTAAAATTGTGTTGGAACGCCCAAGCCATGCGCTCGCCGATATCCGCGCCCTGCTGCCAGTGCACACTCAAGCCACGCTCCAACGCCAGCAAATCCCCTGTCCTGGCCCGGCACTCGCCCGCCAGCCACAATTGGCGCGACTGGGCACTGCTTTGTGCCAGCGCCTCCAGACCACAGGCAAGCATCGCCTGGTGCAAGCGGCAGGCACGGACAGCGCCCAGCTCGGGAATCAGCCGGGTCTTAACCTTCCCGGGTATTGGCACCCGGGCGAACAACATAATTGCGGCCTTTTCCGGGGCGACACTCATCGGTACAGGCGCGCCAACCATCGGGGGCTGGCGCCCAGGAAATACAGCAACCTCAAACACCACATCAGCAGAACGGTTCTCACCACGCCGCGCTGCTCCCAGCGCCTGCTCGATGTCTCCAGCAGCAGATTGCTGACGCTGGCAGGGGCCGCTGCGCGCAGGCACTTGGATAATTCAACATCTTCCATCAGGGGCTGCTCCACGAACCCCCCCAGACTATTAAAGACGCTGCGGCGAAGGAAAATCCCCTGATCCCCGGTTGCCACCCGACTGAGGCGGCTGCGCCAGTTGATAAACCGCTCTATCAAGCGCAAAGAGTGGCCCGCACCGCTCAACCGAAGCCGAAAGAAACCCCAGCTACCGGCCCGCTGAATCGTCTCCAGATAGTTCTCCACCGGCAGCAACAAACGGGTATCGGCGTGGATGAACCACAGCCACTCCCCTTTAGCCAGCGCGGCCCCGCGGTTCATTTGACGAGCTCGACCCGGTGAACCCCGCGACAAACCGTCGGCATAGTGGCGCGCGATCTCCAATGTGCCGTCATCGCTGCCCCCGTCGGCCACAATCAATTCGGCTGCCGAACTCGACAGCTGCTGCAACAAGGCGGGAAGTACCGCCGCTTCATTCAGGGTGGGCACTATAACGCTGACCCGCACTGTATCGCTCAAGCTGTCGCTTCGAGGGCGCCGCCACAACTACTGCCCTGGCCTGCCGTACAGGCGTAGCAGTGCTGGCCGATTCGAATGGGGGAATCCTGCATTGGCTGGCCAATCAGGCTGGAGATATGTGTACGCCCGAGGTCACTCGCCAGCACATCCGGATGCCGCAGCGGCAGATCGAGCATCTGGTTAAAGTCACAATCGTAGACATAGCCCTGCCAATCTATGCTGATCAGGCCACGACACATAACAGCGGAGAGATTGCCGTCACTGAAATTATCCTTCAACAGTTGCATGTAATTATTGAATTGGCCCTGCGCGAGAAGCACCGCACCAAATCTGCTGATGGGCATGTTGGTAATCGTGTACAGGGTATCGAAAACGATCCCGTAACGCTGCTGTAGCTCGCGCTTGTAATCCGCCTGCAAAGTAGCCTGCGGCGGCGGCAGGTAAGGACCCAGCGGATTGTAGACCAGGTTGAGCTCCAGGCCCTTGCCGGCACCATAACCCAGAGCGTTCAATTCTCGTAAAGCCGCGATGCTCTCCTGGTATACGCCCTTGCCGCGTTGCTTGCTGACATTGTCCTCCAGGTAGCAGGGTAAAGACGCCACCACCGTCACCCCCTCAGCTGCGAGAAAAGATGCGAGATGCTCGTACCCGGGCTGGCGCAGAATCGTCAGGTTGCAACGATCGATGACGTCCACACCCAGCGCCCTTGCCTGGCGCACCAGGTATTCAAAATGAGGATTCATCTCCGGCGCCCCGCCGGTCAGGTCCACCGTGGAAATCCCTTGCTGGCGCATAAAATCCAGGACGATATCGATGACATCCAACGGCATCAGCTCGGTGCGCTGGGGTCCGGCATTGACATGACAGTGGCTACAGCTGAGATTACACAGGTAGCCGAGATTGACTTGCAGTGTCTCTAGCGTCGCCCGCCGCAGGGGCGGAAAATCGGTATCGAGCAGCAGCGCCCTGGAATCCTGCATGGTGTCTTCCCGCTGATAAATTTGAGTAATGCAACGACGCCCATGATATTCGACCACCCGGACACTGCAAGTTCCCTGTAATGCCCTGACGCAATATTTTGCTGGCAGTACCCGGCGCCGGCTCCCTCCAGCCCTGAGGGTGCAGGCAATTGACCATCGCTGGCTAATGGGGTCAAATCTACAGCCACGCCAGACAACGGAATCCGAGCATGGACAGTGGCAGTGAAACCAGTCGCGACCTGGTACTGATAGGCGGCGGCCACAGTCATTTGTCGGTCATCAAACAGCTGGCCATGCAGCCCATCCCGGGCTTGCGTATTACCGTGCTCAGCCGCGATATCCACACCCCCTATTCCGGCATGCTGCCCGGCCTGATAGCCGGCCATTACCATCGGGACCAGTGCTTTATCGACCTGCGGAAGCTGTGCCAATGGGCGGGGATACGGCTGTTCCACTCGCGCGCAACGGGTATCGACACCGACCGGCAACTCATCCACTGCGATAATCGCCCGCCGCTGCGCTACGACTGGCTATCAATCAACGTGGGCTCAACACCGGCGCTCGATGCTATCGAAGGTGCGGGCCAGTACGGCGTGGGCGTCAAGCCAATTGACGAATTCCTCACGGTGCTGGAGCATTGGCTGAGCGCAATATCGAAAGCTTCGAGCCTTACCGTGGTCGGCGGTGGCGCCGCTAGCGTGGAGCTCATACTTGCCATCCAATACCGCATCCAGCAGAGTGCCCCTGGTGCGAGCTTGCAGTATCGACTGGTGTCCGCGGATCAGCGCTTGCTAGCGGGTTACCCCGGCAAAGTCTCCAGTTACTTTGACCAATTGCTGCGCCAGCGCGATATCGACTTCTACCCTGATTACCGCGTGAACGCCATTGATGCGACCCATTTAAGCGCTGAAGGCAAGGGCCCGCTCGACGCCGGTTTCACCGTCTGGGCGCTCGGTGCCAGTTCCCCTGCCTGGCTTTCCGACAGTGGCCTCGCACTCGACAAGGCAGGCTTTGTCGCAGTGTCGGAACAACTGCAAAACCTGTCGCACCAGAACGTATTCGCCGCTGGCGACTGCGCCAGCTTCGCTACCCGGGAACTACCTAAAAGCGGTGTCTATGCGGTTCGGCAAGGGTCACTGCTCGCTCGCAACATTCGTCACGCCATTGAGGGCAAAGCGCTGTCGCGCTATCGACCACAACGACGCTTCTTGTCGTTGCTGGCAACTGGCGATCGGCAGGCCGTTGCGTCGCGCGGCCGGCTGTTCGCGAGCGGAGCCTGGGTATGGCGATTGAAATCCCGTATCGATAGCAGCTTCATGGATCGCTTTAACCATCCAGGACCGGCCATGTTACAGACAAGCCCGGTTGACGCGGTTCAACGGATGCGCTGTGGCGGTTGTGGCGCCAAGGTGGGCGCCGAAGCCCTGGGCCAGGTCTTACAGCGACTCGCTGAAGAAGGCCAGGCAAGCATCGACACATCGGTAGAGGACGCCGCCATATTCACTCCACCGTCCGGACAGCGGATGGTACAGAGTGTGGATTTTTTTCGTGCCTTCATCGACGACCCCTATCTGGTCGGCAAGATCGCCGCCAATCATTGCCTGGGGGATATCTATGCCATGGGCGCCACGCCCGCCTCAGCTCTGGCGATCGCCAATGTCCCCTACAGTCAACCACGGATCATGCAGGACACCCTCTACCAGTTATTGCGGGGCGCACTGGAAACCTTGCAGCGGGCCGATACTCGCCTGTTGGGAGGCCACTCCAGTGAAGCGGCGGAGTTG
>JAHEGP010000325.1 GCA_024645065.1 Cellvibrionales bacterium
AAACTCCACCAGCTCCTCCGAGCCGATACCGGGCAATCCTCTCACCCGCGCCACCCCGCCACTCACCTCTACCACCGTGCCGGTTTCGTTCAGGTGCAGGCTGGCTGTGTTAAATGCGATAACCGAATGGAGGGTGTTCATGGTGTCGTTCAGCAGGTCCTGTAACACGCTATTGATCCTTTTCCTCGCCCGGTTTCCATTTCCCTGCGTTGTTGCTTTCTTCCCCGGAAATCCGGGTTGAGCTGAACACCTCTTGGATGCGAGTGTCGAGGTCTTGCAGATAATCGGCAAGATTCCAGCTCAAACGCTGGCTGCCACGGACGAGCTGGATCCCGCAGAGCAGTTCCGGGGATTGCGTATATTCCACCTTGATACCCTGGCCGAGGCTCTCATCGACCAGGCGGGTGATTTGGCTGCGCATTGCGCCATCCAGCTCGAAAGCGCTGGCGATGTGTACCGGTTCATCGGTATTCGCCAATGCCTTGCACGATGCCTCGTCCAGGGACCTGAACCGATCGAGAAATGTTTGGCAGATCTGATCTTCGAGTTCTGCATTGGCAAGGTCGCCCAGGGCTTTGCGGGAGATAGCTTGAACGGCATTCACTGCTTGCTGGCGCAGGGTACCCAGGAATGCCTCTTTTTCGGTGTTAGCCTGGCGCCGCCAGTCGTTGCGCTGGGCAATGACCTCATCCCGCGCTTCGTCAAGCATGAGTTTCTTCTGCGCTGTTGCCTCCTGTTTCGCCGTCGCCAGCACCTCGTTGCGCTGCTGTTCTATCTGCCTGAGCTGATGCTGGTAACGTTGAATCTGTTCGTTAGCCTGTTGTTCCCGCGCCTGCGCCTGGTCGAGCCGCTCTGTGGTGCGCTGCTCGCGCTGATTCATGGCGTGGATAACCGGCTGGTAGAGGAAGCGCTTGAGCAGCCAGACAAGGATCAGAAAATTGACGATCTGCGCCGAGACTGTGATCCAGTCTATGGTCATTGCTCAGCCTCCCGCCGAAGCGGTGACATAGTCCCAGAAGGGGTTGGCGAAAATCAGAATCATGGCCACCACGAAACAGTAAATTGCAGTGGACTCGATCATGGCGAGGCCCACGAACAGGGTGCGTGTGATGGTTCCCGATTCGTCCGGCTGCTGGGCGATGGCGCTCAGGGCCTGGGAGACCGCCCGGGCCTCACCAAGCGAAGGACCGATGGAACCAATGGCAATGGTCAAACCTGCTGTAACCACTGAGATCATGCCGATGAGTGAGATATTATCCATAGGGTACTCCCGTTTTAACTGTCCGCTTTGGATTCGTGTTGGTTTTTCGCCGCACCGCTCGCGGTTTGCACCGATGTCGCCGAGGCGATGTAGACCATGGCCAGGATCGCAAATATGTAGGCTTGTATCATGCCGGTCAGCAGTCCGAGCAGCTGCATCACGACCGGGAAAAAATACGGTGTCAGGCTAAGCAGGATGGCGACAATAACGGTGCCGCTCATTATGTTGCCATACAAGCGTACCGCCAGGGCGATGGTGCGCGATATCTCTCCGATGATATTAAAGGGCAGCATAAGGAACGTCGGCTTCATGTAATGTTGCAGGTAGCGCATGGGTCCCTCATGGGCAATGCCGAAGAGGGGCACAGCGATGAAGACGCTGATTGCCAATGCAGTTGTGGTGGAGAGCGAACCGGTTGGCGCCATATAGCCGGGCAGGATAGTGAGTAGATTAGCCACGGCTATATACAAAAACAGGCTGCCGATGAAGGGTAAGAACCTGTCCGGTTGCTGCTGGCTAACTTGCCGGATCTGGTCACGGATTCCGACGACCAGGACCTCCAGCAGGTTCTGCCAGTGTGAAATCGTGGTATCGGTTGTCAGGTGACGGGTTACGAGCCAAGAGATAAGAGTCAGCAAGGCCATCACCAGCCAGGTAAAAACGATAGTGGCATTGAGCGAAAACCAGCCCCATTGCCAGAAGATGATGGTGTCAGGGCTGATAGTCATGCGGTTTTCTCCCTTGCGCCAGCAGGTACCGCTAACCGTTGGCGAATCCGGTCAAGGGTAACGATTCGCAGGATAACGAACCCGCTGAGTGCTGCCAGCAGTCGCTGCCAATGGCCGTCGCCGAGGATCAAATAAAAAACGGCCACTACTAACAGCATGCGTGCCAGCAGGCTGGTTATCAGCCACAGCGCCGGATGCCGGGCATTGTGGATGTGTTGTACCGTCAGCCACAGAGTGCCCAGATATATTGCGGCCAGCAGCGCGCCGCACGTGAACATCAGAAAAAACCACAGCCATTGGCTCATGCTTTATCCTTCGCTGTCTGGGGCCATTGTTGCAGCAGCGTGCCCAATAGCAGATACCCTACCAGCGCCGGAACCCTGAGCCGTTTGAAACCCGCCTCGATAAGTCCTGAGGCGATGACTGCGAACCCGACCAGTAGTGCCCAGAGGGTATGAATATCGCCTCCTTCAGTCACGCTTGCTCTCCTGTTTGATCCAGTACCAGGCATTGAGGCACCCGAGTGCCGCGCCGATGATAAGGAAGGTCAGGGTCCAGGAAGCCTGGCCCGGCCAGCGGCGATCGAGCCACGCCCCGATGAAAATGCCAATAATGGTGGGAATCGCCACGGACCAGCCCACCAAACCGAACATTCCGAGCCCGAACCAGGCCGCGCGCTGGCTTTCTTCGCGGCGGCGTAACTTTCTGGCCGCGCGCGAGCCGACACTCTCACCGAGAGGTCGCTTGTTGCTGTCTGTTGCGGGTGGTCGCCGGGTTTCAGTCACGGAATTTCTCCTGCAGTTCGCGAAAACCGCGCAGGGCGCCGGCTTCCAGCCGGGACAGGGCGGTGCGGGCTTTGCGCTCATGCTCGTCCAGGTCCAGGAAGCGGTCCTCGACCAGCTTTTGCAGGCTATCCAGGTCTTTGCCCAGCACACCGTTCAAGGCGGAGACGAACACATCGCGGCCACACTTTACCAATACTCCCTCGTCGACAGCGGCAAAGTACTCCTCTGCGTCTTCTTGAAGAAAGCACAGCAC
>JAHEGP010000326.1 GCA_024645065.1 Cellvibrionales bacterium
ATTGCACTGCGAGGATCTGGTGGTCGAGTCGGTATTCCTGACCCGTGACGAGCCCGACCTGCCCTTCGAGGCCAGCGGCCGGCTCAACTTTCTTACCGCGAGGGTCGGGGGTAGTTTTTTCCTGCTCAACGCGCGGCTGACTCCCGGCGTCGACTACACGGGCCTGCTCAGCAGGGGCGGCCCAGTCACGGCCAACCTGCAACAGATCCGGATCTCGAACTCACTCATCCTCTATAATGTGGGTGCCATGGATCCCGACGCGGAATCCTCGGAGATCCCCGATTGCAAACCGGTCAAAGGCTGGTTCCTGTTGGCCGGCGCCCAGATGAATATGCTGGTCGACCATGTCGACAGCGGCTGGCCCGCCCCAGGGTTCCTGGAACTGGACGGTGCTTCCTATGAACGGATCCGTCATGTCGATGACTTCGGCGACCCGGTAGCCAAGCGCATCGCCTGGTTGCGGCTGCAGTACCCCAAGGGGCGACCCGGTGCCAGTACATTCCGTCCCCAGCCGTATGAGCAACTCACCCGCGTGCTGCGCGACAGCGGTCTTAGCCGGGAGGCCGACGCCATAGCGGTCGAGAAGATTTCCATGCGGCTGGCCGCACGGGTCGACTCCCCCTGGCTACGGGTATTTCCGCGACTTTTGATGCTGATCAGCCATCATGGTTATTCGACCAGCCGGGCGGTGTTCTCTTTTCTCCTGTTCGTGCTGCTTGGTGCCATGATGTACACCGTCGCCATAAAGAATTTCGATCAGCAGTTTTTCCCCTTCGAACAACCACCCGAGCCCACGGAGTATGTTCTGCCCGTTGGCCTTGGCGAGGTCGCCGCACCGTTGGGTTGTCCGGGACTCGATACCTTGCAGTACGCCCTGGATTTCGCCCTGCCGGTGATCAACCTGGGCCAGGATACGTTCTGCCGCTTCGTGCCCACCGGTTCAGCCCGCTGGTTGTGGCTCACGCTGCACAGTTTATTCGGAATACTTGGCGCAGCCCTGTCGGCAGTGGTCGTTCTTACTCTGACCGGTCTGTTGCGCAGGGACTGAGGCAGCTATGCCATTTGTAGAATCAATCGCCATTCCTCGGCTGTCACGGGTTGCACCGACAGGCGTCCCTGTCTCAGCAGTACCATGTTGGCGAGTCCGGCCTGCCGTTTCAGTTCCGCCAGGGGAACTAGGCGGGGAAATTTACGCTTGAATACGACATCCACGCAGAACCAGCGTGGGTCGTTTTCGCTGGCCTTGGGGTCGAAGTACTTACTCTCGGGGTTGAATTGATCGGGGTCCGCATAGGCGGCGCGGCTGACCGCGGCGATACCGGCAATACCCACCTGTTTGCAGCTGGAGTGGTAGATCAAAACCTCGTCACCGACACTGACCTGGTCGCGCAAGATATTGCGGGCCTGGTAATTGCGGATACCGTTCCAGGGCTCCGGGCTGCCATTGCGCCCGGCCAGGTCATCGATGCTGAATTCATCGGGTTCGGTTTTAAACAGCCAGTAAGCCATAATGCACCACAGATTCGCAAGGACAGGCACTATAACACTGTGGTTCACTCCGGGTCAGGTCCGGGCTGCGGGGTCTCGGCGGCGGACCGATGTGCCGACTGAACGCGATAGCTGCCCCGCCATGAATCGAGGTAAGCAACGGTGCTGAAACCCGCCCGCCTGGTCGAAAGTTTTCTGACGGAACTGGCTCGCTCGGCCCAGCTGGGACCAATTATCGACCTAGCCTGTGGCACCGGTCGCAATGGACTATACCTGGTCGAGAATGGGTTGCCGGTGGTTTTTGCCGACACCGATGAGGCGGCCCTTGCCCGGGTGCGGTCCATGCTCTCGGGGATCACTTCTCCGGAACAGTGGGCCAGGTCTCAATGCTGGCGCGTCGATCTCGAGGCCGGTCGCTCCCGGCCACTGAATGGCAAACGATTCGGCGGGATCATGGTGTTCCGCTACCTGCATCGGCCGCTTATGCCGGCCATCAGGCAGTCGTTGCTGCCGGGTGGTATTGTTGTCTACGAGACGTTCACCGTCGATCAGCCCGCCTTCGGCCGTCCCCACAATCCGGATTACCTGTTGCTTCATGATGAATTGAAGTCTTATTTTGGCGACTGGGATATCCTGCACTACTTTGAGGGTGTCCGGGGCAAACCGGAGAATGATCACCAGCGCGCGATTGCGCAGATTGTGGCAGTAAAGCCCGCGTGAGGATTTTAACTCGCTGCAGGGTGGTTCGGGCAGTATGCCGCCAATGCCGCAGCGGGAGATATAACCTGCGTGCCCAGGGTGATTGCCGGAGGATTGCATTGCGGTCTGTAAGGGGTTTAACCCAGACGCCCCGGAACCTTAAAATTTACCTGTCAACCTGCATTGAAGATGCAGTGCGCGATGAAAAGTGAATTGCCTCAACACGGAATTCCAGTGAGGAAGAGAACAGAATGATCATAAATAAACTTTCAGCGCTGGCCCTGGCAGCAGCCACTCTTGGAACCGGTTTGCCCGCACTTACCCAGGATAAGGATGAGATAACCCCCGTGATGGCGGCCAGGGTGCTGCCCCCGCGGCCCTACTCACCCTATGCCGACCGGGCCTTTCCGACCAATGTCTACTTCGGGGATACCCACGTGCATACGGGCCTCTCGGCTGATGCGGGTGGTAGCGGCACTACCCTGATGCCGCGCGATGCCTATCGTTTCGCCCGTGGCGAGCAGGTGGTGTCCAATACCGGCCAGCCGGTGCAGTTGTCGAGACCCCTTGATTTCTACATGATCACCGACCACTCCGACGGTATGGGGCTGATCACCGATATCAGGAACGGCGCCCCTAATATTCTGGCCGACCCGCTGGGCAAGGATTGGCACGAGCGCTTTGCCAGGGGTGGCGATACCGCGCTGCGAGCCGCCCAGGAGATGATCGCCACCTTCGCCCAGGGCAAAATTCCGGACGCCCTAAACTACCAACCCGGCAATCCCGCTTACAAGCGGGTCTGGGATGACATCATGGACGCGGCGGAGGAGTTCAACA
>JAHEGP010000327.1 GCA_024645065.1 Cellvibrionales bacterium
GGGGCCGAATGAGGCTTTGGGCAGGGCTAAGATTCAGATGGCGGATGCCAGCATCAGAGATATGCATAGAATTTTTGGCGCCCTGGGGTGGACCTACAAGCCGTCAGTTCTTTACCAGGTGCGTCTCTCCTTGTAGGGCAGGAGTGTGTATCAGGGATGTTGCCTCGCCGGCCGCGATATTTTGCTTGAGCCCTGCCTCACTGAATAAGCGGGGACCCCGGTTGCCGCAACAGATCCACAACGGTATCCACATCCTCTACGATTCCCGGGTCTTCTACCGGCAGCTGCAGCAATTCTGAAGCATGACTTTGCAGTACGCCGCGGGCGCCGCAATCGCCACTGAGTTGACACAGTTCGGGAAAGTATCGGGCGCAAAAGCCCACCGGATGCCCCCGGCGCCCCTGCCACACCGGCACCACCAGCGGCGCTTCAGCCAGGGCTGCCGCCAGCGCCGAGAGGGTAGCCGGCCTGAGCCAGGGCATATCGGCAAATGCGATCAGGCAGGCATCGTAATTTTTGCTGGCGCTATACCTTACCCCGGCCGCCAGGCTATCGCCCATCCCGAAGCCGCGCTCTCTGCCGGGTATCTCGACCAGGGTTGCCCCCTGCGCAAGCAACTCCGGTTTCAATAGCTCGTCTTCCTCGTCTATCACCACGACACAACTACCGAGCGCATCGAGGTACAGCTGCAGGCTGGTGGCCAGTAATGTGCGTCCGGAGTCCAGCCACACCTTGCGCTTGTCGCGACCAAAGCGTCGCGAGTTGCCCGCCGCTAGTAACACGGGGGTAATTTTCACATCAGGCCCTGGCGTCGCAGGCTGGTCAATTCCGCGAAAATGGCAACCGCGATTTCAGGTGGCGTCTTGCTGCCGATACTCAGGCCGACCGGCGCGTGCAAGCGATCAATCTGCTGTTGGCTCAAACCCAACTTGGGCAGGCGTTCGCGCCGTTTGGCGCTGGTGCGCACCGAGCCCAGCGCGCCGATATAGCAGGCCGGTGATGTGAGCGCCTCCATCAGGGCCATATCATCGATGCGCGGGTCATGGGTCAGGGTGATCACTATCGAGAAATTGTCCACCACGCGCTCGCGCACCACATCGTCGGGCATGCCCCGAACCAGCTCGACTCCCGGCAAATCCCAGTCTGCAATCATAGCGGGGCGCGGGTCGCAGACAAGCACCCGGTAATCGAGCATCATCGCCAACTGCGCGAGGCTGCGAGCCAACTGGCCGGCACCGACCAGCAGCAGCTGGTAGCGGGGGCCAAAGCACTGGCGCAGCAGTTTTGAGTCGTACTCGAGGGGCCGGAAGCTCGGTGTCGGGGTGACGCGCATCTCGCCACTGTGCAGATCGAGCTCACGCTGGCAGCACCCTCGCCGGTCGAGGCATTCGATGATAGCGTCCAAAGCCGGCAATTGGCGCGCATCAGCGCGCTCCACAAGCACCTTGAGCCGTCCACCGCAGGGCAATCCGAGGCGTTCATTCTCCTCTGCGGTGACGCCGTACTCAACCACTTCCGGACTGCCCTGCGCCAATCCACCCCTGGCCAGGCGCTCCAGCAAATCATCTTCAACACAACCACCGGATAACGATCCGACCACACTGCCCTCGTTATTGCAGGCAAGCAACGAACCCACCGGCCGTGGTGATGACCCCAGCGTGGCCACGATGGTGCAGAGCCAGCCGGTGTGGCCCGCTCGCAGCCAGCTCTGTAATTGCCTCAGTACCTGTTGGTCGACATTATCCATAGCAAGCCGCTATCGCTCCATGCTTCGGGAGCCGGAAGCATAACTGATTTTTTACTCCAAAAAACACCACCGAATCGGGGATATGGTGCCGCAGCGCGCTTGCCTTGGGGGTTAAACTCCCCAAAGCGATGACTTTGCTGGGCGGTTGCTCGCTATTCTGCTACCTTTTGCCATCGTTGTTCCAGACCTGCAGGTATGCTTTTTCACAGCTTCAATGAGGTTCGCCCATTGCCCGGCTTGGAGCATTCAGGTATTGAACTTCATATTTGCGATCACCATATCCTGGATAGGTGGGAGCAATATCTTACCCATTGCCTGCAGTCGCTTTGCTGGCGACGCCCGACGGCGAAGGCAGGCTATCGACTCCTGACTGGCTGGCCGAAGTGTCAACACCAGCCGGGCTCTCAGGGGCTGACTGCCCAGGCTTGCAGGCTGGACAACCGCTAAAAGTTCAAGGAAATCTGATGAAAACTCGCAATATTGTGCTGGGCTCACTTGCACTGGTCATCGTTCTCGCAGTCGCAGCGGGATATTATTTGTCGTCGCAACTGGACCCCCTGGTAAAGTCTGCGATAGAAAGCTACGGCAGCAGAATCACCGGGACCAGAGTCGAAGTCGACAGCGTCAGTATCTCCCCGCGCAGCGGCGAAGGCACCATTCGTGGCTTTAAAGTGGCCAACCCGGAAGGATTTTCCGATGGCACCGCATTCGAGCTTGAGCAATTCACAGTTGCCATCGACCTGGCATCCCTCTCAGGCGAGCCGATTATTATCAAGCAGGTTCTGGTTAGCGGGCCCAGGGTGAATCTTGAGGCCAATGCCGAGGGCAAGACCAACATGGACGTGATCGGCAAGCATGCCAAAAGCGCTTCCAGCGGTGGCCCGGCGGATACTTCTGGCGATAGCAGCAAGCACGATACCCCGGCCAAACGCATGCGAATCGACCAGTTTACGTTGCAGCAGGGAGCTGTCATCGCGGATCTGGCGGCAGTTGGTGCCGAGCGCTACGAGGCGAAGTTACCGGCGCTGTATCTGGAAAACCTTGGCGGCTCCTCCGGGGGAACACCGGCCGAAATTGGCAAGGAAATCACCACTGCCCTGAGCCACTCGGTATCCAAGGTCGCGGCGAAAGAGGGTGCCGGTGCGTTCATTGACCGCCACCTCAAGGGCGCACCCGCCGAAACCGCAAAAGGCCTGATTGAGGGTATTATCGACCTGAAACCGAAATAAGGCTACCAGAACCAGGCCTGGGGCGAGGGTGC
>JAHEGP010000109.1 GCA_024645065.1 Cellvibrionales bacterium
TCGCAGGTGTAGTTCGCGGGTGCAGTTCGCAGGCGTAGTTCGCAGGCGTAGTTCGCAGGCGTAGTTCGCAGGCGTAGTTCGCAGGCGTAGTTCGCAGGCGTAGTTCGCGGGCGTAGTTCTCAGGCGTAGTTCGCGGGTGTAGTTCAATGGTAGAACGGCAGCTTCCCAAGCTGCACACGGGAGTTCGATTCTCCTCACCCGCTCCAGCCATGTCCCCGCATGATGACAAGGTCAATCTCAAGAATGTTATGGATAGCGCTCGCGATCGGTATTGCCCTCGCTTCGCTGCGTGCAATGTATGGGAGCGATCGACTCGCTGCGGGCCGGTTGTGGAATACCCTGGTCGCAGGGGCGACTGCGGAGCCACCGTTGTTTTGCCAATCGATGTTGGCCGGTTTGCCGGAACCGGCACAACGCTATTTTGGCTTTACCATCCGGCAAGGCGTCCCGCTCTACCGGGTGGTGGAGATCACTCTGGCGGGCAAGCTGGGCCTGGGCAACCAGTCCAATCCCCGCTATCAATCCATGCGAGCGCGGCAAATACTGGCACCACCGAACGGTCTGGTTTGGCAGCTATGCTGCGGTTCGCCCTGGCTGCGAATAGTGGGTTCGGATGCTGCGCTGGGGCCCTGTTCATGGACCCGTTTCTGGTTGTTTGGCCTGATACCCCTGGTGCGGGCTGGCGGTACTGTCGATCATGCCCGGTCGGCTTACGGGCGG
This sequence comes from Cellvibrionales bacterium, assembly GCA_024645065.1. Lineage (GTDB taxonomy): Bacteria > Pseudomonadota > Gammaproteobacteria > Pseudomonadales > JAHEGP01 > JAHEGP01. The sequence continues at coordinate 721 of JAHEGP010000109.1, forward strand.
GTTGTCGCTGAATCCGCCTTCTGGGTGCCGGCCGCGTTGTTGCCGGGGCCCGGGGTGAGCTGGCATGGCGTCGACGAAGATACCGCCTGCGTGACGGTGATTGCGGGTGAATTCAGCCAGCAAGTCGAGATCACGGTCGATGAACAGGGTCGGCCAACCCGGGTGACGATGCAGCGCTGGAGCAATGTCAATGCGCAAGGGGTCTATCGGCAGCAGCCCTTCGGGGGGTACCTGTCACAGTATCGTGACTTCGAGGGGTATCGCCTGCCGACCCATGTCGAGGGTGGCAACATGATGGGTACATCGGAATACTTTCCATTTTATATTGCTGATATCGAAAGTTTGGGTTTTATCCATCCGGAAGCATCTGCCTGAGGAATGGACATTTTTGCCGAGGTCTTCACTGCAGATTCAGAAAGCGAACCATCAGGCGATAAATATCGGCCTGGGTCAGATAGGCTGGAATGGTATCGGCACCCGGTCCTTCGGCCAGCAGCGGGACATTGGTGCCCGTGTGCAATTCATCATCGGCAACGCTGGTGGCGTAGTTGATCATCATGACTGAGCCTTCGGGGGTTTGAACCCTGGCCACGGCGCCGGGGCTGTGAAAGGCCTTGTCGCCAAAGCTGAAGCTACGCCGGTCGGGAATGATTTGCGCCGCGTGGCCGTGATCGGCAGTTACCAGGATGAGAGTGTTGGGCTGCTGTTTGGCAAAGTCCAGAGCGCTTCCCAGGGCCTGCTCCAGTTGTCCGACTTCGCCGATATGGCCACAGGGGTTGCGGGCGTGGGACTGCTTGTCGATAGAGGCGGATTCCACCAGCAGGAAAAACCCCTGCTGCGGGTCTCTGCCCAGCACGGCCAGAGCTTTGTCGGTCATGGTTTTCAGGCTGGGGCCGGCGGCAGCCTCCGGGTTGGCGACGCAGGGAAAGGATGTTGCTGCCAGGCTGGCTGTCGAATGTGTCACAGCTTCGGCCTTGCGCTGACTTTGTCCCTGCCACATGACCGGCATGTCAACAGCTGCGAACAGCCCCAGTAGCGGGCGTTGCAGTGGTGCCTCAGCCAGGCTGTCGCTGTCGGTTGCGACGAAGTAGCCATGCTCCAAAGCCGTCTCCAGTGGCCGTTTCTCACCGCCATAAGCAGCCTGTTCGAAATACCTGCGACCACCCCCCAGCAGTACCTCCAGCCCGGCGCTACTCAGCTGGTGGGCTATCGATCCGGGGCCGCCGCGCTCGATGGCCTGGGCTGTGCAGTCAATTTTCGCGCCATACCAATCAACCGCTGCCGGTAAGTCCATCGGTCCCTCGCACTTGCGGTGTACGCTATGGGTCGCAAACGCTGCCGCCGTGGCATCGGTGACGCTGGAGGTGGTGACGATCCCGGTGCGATAACCAGCTCGCCGAGCCAGCTCCACAATGGTCGGCAGCTCGCCTGTACCGCGGTAATCCATTGCAATGCGGCCTTTGCTGGTCACTATCCCGGTGGCGAGGGTGGTGGCGGTATTCGCCGAATCTGCGACATAAACGGAACGTCCGGGCCGGGTTGGGGCTACAGTCTGCACCCGGACAGAGGACAGGCTTTGCAACTGGTCCATCACCAGCATACCGTCGCTGCCGACCAGGTAGTTGCGGGCAATCGTCAGCTGCTGTTGGTCCATGCCATCGCCGAGCAGGAGAATGACATTGGGCCTGGAATGGCGCTCGGTCTCGGCTATTGCAGCCGCGGTCAGCGTACAGAGCGCCAGGCTGAAGAAGAGCTGCACACAGCTCAGCATCGATGCTCTGATCATAGGATGGGTTTCGCCTGGCCAATACCCAGCGTATTGCTACGGTGGGCTGGCAGGATTCCGGTTATGACGGCACTTTGCAGGCGCTACAGTTGTCCTTGACTAGCGCCCCACTATCCCCCTGGCGACCACTTCCTTCATGATCTCCGAGGTTCCGGCGTAGATTGTCTGGATGCGGGCATCGCGATAAAAGCGCGAGATCGGGTATTCCGCGGTATAGCCGTAACCGCCAAACAGTTGCAGGCATTCATTGACCATTCGCAGCTGCATTTCGGTGGTGCAATACTTGATCATAGCGGCGTCTTCCACGGTCATCTCACCGAGCTTGAATTTGGCCATGTATTTCTCGAACAGCGCGGTGCACATTTCCAGCTCGGTTTTCAATTCCGCCAGTTTGAAGCGGGTGTTCTGAAACTGGCTGATGCTCTGGCCGAAGGCTTTGCGCTCGGTGACGTAGTCTGCAGTAATCTCCAGTGCACCCCGGGCGTGACCGATGGCTTGTGCGGCACAGCCCAGGCGTTCCCGGGGCAGCTCTTCCATAAGGTGGACAAAACCGCGGTTTTCGCCCCCCAGCAGGGCATTGGCCGGCACCCGCAGGTTGTCAAAAAACAATTCGGCGGTGTCACTGGCATGCTGGCCGATCTTTTCAATTTTTTTGCCCCGGGAGAAGCCGGGCAGGGAGGCATCCACCATAAACAGCGAGATGCCCTTGGCGCCGGCGCCTGGGTCGGTCTTGGCGCAGACAATCACCATATCGGCATGAATACCATTGGTAATAAAAATCTTTGAGCCGTTGATAATGTAGTCGTCGCCGTCACGCACGGCGCTGGTGCGCATTGCGGCGACGTCACTGCCGGCACCGGGTTCGGTCATACCCAGGGCGGCGACCACTTCGCCGGTTACCATACGCGGCAACCAATAATGCTTTTGCTCGTCGGTGCCAATATTGTAAATATAGGGTGCGACGATATTGGCATGAATGTTGTAGCCACTGCCCAGGCCATGCATGTTCAGGCGGCACATTTCATGCTGGATCATCTGGATGACCTCAAAGCTGGCACCCGCTGCACCGTATATTTCCGGCATGTCTACCAGCAGCAAACCGGCAGCGCCCATGGTGTTCCAGATCTCCCGGGGCGCGATGTGATCCTCTTCCCACTGTTCATAGTGCGGCAGTAGTTCCTGCTCGAAAAATCGCAGTACCATATCGCGAAACATGTCCAGCTCTTCGTTTTGTTCAGATGCCTGGGTCGCCGTCGCTGTCGTCATGGTGTTAACCTCATAATCTGGATTGCTTGCAAACAGGTTTTCATTTTATCCTGTCGGATAGCTTCATGTCTCCTGCCTTATCAGCAGGGCGGGAAGACTCTCTGCGATCCCTGATCTGGCAAGACAATTCTCCGAGGGCAAGGCACTGACCGAAAGTCAACGAGTCGGGAAGCTGCCCCAGCACGGGAGCTGGGTCGACTGGCAGTGGTTTGTGGCTGAATCTTGTTACGAAAAGGGACCTGATTATGAGAAATTTTTTGCGCACAACCCTCCTCGGGGGCGTCGTTTTTTTGATTCCATTGGTGGTTTTGGTGGTCTTGCTGGGCAAGGCTTTCAATATCATGAAAGTGATTGCCGCCCCGATCGAGCGGATGCTGCCGCTGGACTCCGTTGCCGGGGTCGGACTCATTAATATCCTCGCCATCTTTGTGATGCTGTTGTTGTGCCTGGTGGCGGGCCTGGTTGCCCGGAGTGCCCCTGCAAGGGCATTTTACGGCAGGTTGGATGGGTTATTGCTGGAGCTGGTGCCGGGCTATGCCTGGGCCAAGAGGGTGGTTGCCGGTCTTGGCGGTGAGCCTGATGTCGAGGGCTTCAAGCCAGTGCTGGTTGCCTTGGACGACATGTCCCAGCTGGCGTTTGAAATGGAGCGAACCACCGATGGCCGGGTGGTGGTGTTTATGCCCGGAGCCCCCGATTCACGCAGCGGTTCGGTAGCCTACGTGGAGGCCGTGCGGGTGAGCCCCGTGTCGGCCAGCTTTCTGGAGATCAACAAAACCCTCCGGAAAATGGGTGAGGGTTCCGCGGCCATCCTGCAATCGCCGGCGCCTGGAGTATCTCAATGACACCCGCCTCGCAGCCTGTCAGACATTCCCCTGGTGACCCGGCCCTTGCAGCGTTTTGACCCCGGGGCTAGGGCTATTCGCTAGCCTTATGTCGGTCAGCACGCCGTCTTTAGCAAGGCCCGGGACATCGATAGAGGGACAAGGGGTCGGCTTTTTCATTGGGCTCTCCACAGCGCCGCTGTAGCACCGGTTTATCGGGTGGGCTACTTGCGGCGCTATCGACGATGCCGTCATGGCACTCGATGGTGCGGGCATCCGCCAGACTGCCGGCGAGCGCTAGCCCGGCAAACGCCATCGCTCTCACAGCGAATTTTTGTCAAGACCGGCGAGAGGGTTTACTTCTCGGCCCATGATCAGTCATCCGATTTATCGGCGGGTTGACCAGGACTGGATTCCTCGGTCGCAGCATTCTCAGCCTGCGCCTGGGCGCTGGCCGCCTTGCGCAGGCGCTTTTCTTCCTTTTTCTGCTTTTTTGCAAGGTCGCGCTGGCGCTTGGCAAAAGCATAGTTGGGTTTGGCCATGGTAATTCCTGCGGTGATGATTGAATGCACTCATGGTAATGCCTTCCAGCGAGGAAACCAATACAAGCGTGCGTAGACGCGGTCTCCCGGGCACAGCGCTGTGCTAACCGCTCAAGGTCTGCTGCTTTTTGAGGCTGCCGCTGGGAATCAAGAACAATGCCAGCATCACCAGCGATTGGAACGCACTGCCAAATGGCTCCGACAGCAGGTATGCCAGCAAAGCACCGCCAAGAGCGACCCCCAGCGTTGACCACCAGCCGGGCAGGCCGATATCCCGCAGGCGCTTGGCCATAATATTGAGTGAGGCAAACAGGAACAGTAGCATAAGTATGGCGCCAAGCAGGGCCGCGGGCATCGACAGCCCCTCGGCAGCGCTGGCCTGTAACTGCTCCATGGTGCCGTCCAGCATGCTTTGCTCGGCATCGATTGACATCAATAATCCAGCAAACAGTAACACGCCGCTTACATTTAATAGCGCGAAATAACCCAGGTACGGCAGGCGCTGCAGGCGGCCCGTTTTTATCTCACCCCACAAGGCTTGTAGCATAAGTCCTCCCTTTTCCTGCGCCTAGTCTAGCGTCAAGCAAAGGCGAAAACCACGACCTTTAAAAGTCCGTGGCGGGGATTTCAGGATGGACTACCCTCCAGCGACTCGTGCATCTGCACGCGACCTGCATCGGCCATGATCGCGTAGGCGCAGGGTATGACCAGCAGCACCAGCAAAGTGGAGGCGAAAATGCCGAAAACTATGGAAATCACCAGTGGCTTGACGACCTGCGCCTGGAGGCTGGTTTCCAGCAGGATCGGCAGCAGGCCCGCCGCGGTAGTGAGCGAGGTCAGCAACACGGCCCGGAAGCGCTCCCGGCTGGCGCTGACAACGGCACCATAGACATCGTCACCCAGGTCGATATGGCGCCGAATATACTGCACCAGCAGGATCGAATCGTTGACCACGATGCCCGCGAGGGAGACGAAGCCCATAATCGAAGGCATCGACAGGCTATAGCCCAGTAAGAAATGGCCCCAGAAAACGCCGATAAGCGCCAGGGGAATGGCCAGCATAACGACCACGGGCTCCACATAACTGCGAAACTGGAAACTGAGAATGGCGAATACCCCGAACAGTCCGACCAGGAAACCCTTGCCCAGTGAGGCGCCGGTTTTCGCCGTTTCCTTGGCAGCCCCTTCGAAGTCGAACCGCAACCCGGGATAGCGAGCCTGCAATTGGGGGACCAGTTCCTGTTGCAGTCGACTCAACACCTCGCGGCCATTGGCGCGACGATGGTCGACATCGGCAATCACGCTGATAGTGCGCAGACCGTTGATACGCTGAATACGCACGAAGGAGCGCTCGAAGTCCAGCTCGGCGATCGAGGACAGCGGCAGCTGTTGGCCATTGGCCAGCATCACCGGAAAATTCCCCAGGGCCTGGAGGTCGCCGGCCTGGCTTTTGTCGAGCTGGACCACAATTTTTACATTCTCCGTGCCAAGCTGAATTTCATCCGCGGTTTGACCATAGAAAGCGCCGCGCAGCTGGGCTGCCACCAACCGGCCGTCAGCACCATAGGCCTCCGCACCGGGTTTCAGGCGAACCAGTACCTCTTCCTTCCCGGGGCGCATATCATCGAGAATCCCGGTGACTCCATCGAATTGCGCCAGATAGGTCTGAGCATCGACCGAGGCTTGTTTGAGGGTATCGAGATCCCGATGTTGCATACGCACTTCAATATCCCTGCCCGCTGGCCCCATCATCGGTTGCTTGAAGGCTATCGACAGCGGTTCGGCCAGCTCTCCTGTCTCGACGCGCCAGGCATCCAGCAGATCGTCGATCAGGGTTTTACGGATCTCTGCCGATAGCAGGTCGAGCCTCACGGTGGCGATGTGGGAGCCACTCTCCCCGGCATCCGCATTGAAGTTGTATTGCTGGGTAATATCCTGGATCAATGGTCCGGGTTCGCCGTTTTCCTCATTCATTCTCGCCCCGACCCGCTCGGCGCTGGCGATGATCTTTGCGACGACGGCGCCGGTTTGCGCCAGTGACGAGCCCGGTGGCAGCACGATTCGGGCCTCGGCGATATCGCCATCGAGGTCGGGAAAGGGCACAAACTTGATGACACCACCGGCTACCATTGCGATCGACGCCAGCAGTAAGCCAAGTACCGCGCCCACTGTGGCGTAGCGCCAACGCACCAGCAGGCTGACCGCAGCTACCAGGCGGACATTGCGAAAATTTTCAAAGTGTCGATTGAAGGCCTGTTTCCAACGGGATGCCGGCTTTTCAGCACCGTGATCGGACAGCGAGTGCAGCAGGTGGTGGGGTAATATAAGAAAAGCTTCCACCAGGCTCACCACCAGAACCATGATCAGCACCGTTGGCACTACCGCCAGTACCGCGCCCATTTGGCCATCGAGCCCGAGCAGGGATCCGAAAATAAATACCGTGGTAAGGAACGACGACAACACCCCCGGCGCAACCGTGGTAACCCCCTCGGTAACGGCCTCGGCGGGTGCCAGACCCCGTTCAATATGGGCGGCGATGGATTCCGCGATGACAATGGCGTCGTCCATCATGATGCCAATGGCCATCAGCAGGCCGACCAGGCTCATGATGTTGATCGACACGTTAAACACGGTCATCAGGAACAGGCCACCAAGAAAGGCGACTGGCAGCCCCGCCGAAACCCAGAACGAGTAGCGCAGGGAGAAAAACAACCACATGCTGAGAAATACCAGGATGATGCCCTGCCAGCCATTGCGCAACATCATGCTGAGACGGTCTGCGACCAGTGACGACATGTCGTTGGTCAGGTTCAGGGTAACCCCTGCGGGAGCGCGCAGCCTCTCCTGCTCCACAAAATCGACAACCCTGGCCTTGACTCGCAGGGCATCGTCGGCCTTGTTCTTTTGCACCCTGAGGATTGCGGCGGGCTTGCCGTTGAACAGTATCTTTTCCTCATCCAGTTCGAAGCGGTCGCTGATCGTGGCGATATCGCCAAGGCGAACGACAGCACCGTCAGCATTGGCGTCGATGATGATCTGTGCCAGCGCATCCGGCGTGCTCTGGCGCGCGTCGAAGCGCACCAGCAGGGTCTTGTCCGCCAGCTCGAGCTTACCGGCCGGCATCCGGATATTTTGCCGGCCGACCCTGTCGGCGATGTCGCCGACCGTCACCCCGATGCGGCGCATCGCCGCTTCATCGAGCTCAACGCGCAGCTGGTGGTCAGAGAAACCGGCAACTTCAACCAGGCCAACGTCGGCATCGACTTTCAGTCGATGCTTGAGATCCTCGGCATAGGCTTTGAGGTGGGGCCAACTGGCATTTGCCGCAATCGCGATATCGACCACCGCGTCGACAAAATCCAGCTCCTTGACCACCGGCGGCTCGATTTCAGTGGGGAAGTCCTTGATGGCGTTGATCTGGGTTTGCACATCCAGCAGCAGTCGCCCCACGTCGGCCTTTTCTTCGAGCTTCAATACCATCGATGCAAAACCCTCCTGGGCATCGCAGCGCGTCTCTTCAATGTCGGTGAGGCCATCGACGGCGTTTTCCATACGCAGGCACAGGCTCTCTTCGATATCCACCGGCGACGCCCCGGGGTAGACCACAGTGGCTGAGATATACGGCAGTGCGAACTCGGGAAAGGTCTCTCGCTTGATGCCACCGAGACTGGAGAGACCCAGCACCAGGAAGCCCAGCATGACCAGATTTGCCAGGGTGGGATGACGAATGAAATAGCTGATCACAGCGCGATGTCCCTCGCCTGAGCGGGGGGCGCGGGGTCAGGCGTATCCAGCGTGCGCAGGCTCATTCCTGCAATAGCGGGAATGAGGTCATTCAATACCAGCCGATCGCCTGGCATGAGGTCACCGCCAACGGCCACACCCTCGGCGCAGCGAAACAACACCTCGACCGTCTTGATTACCAGCTTCCCGGAGTCACCCATCAGGTAGATCTGGCGGCCGCGCAGGGCCTTTTCCGGCACCACAAACTGGGCCGAGGAGTAGCCCTCGATGTAGGCGGAGACAAACATGCCACGGGTCAGTGGAGGCTTGCCCCGTTCCATCAGTTGTAACTCGGGAAAGGATTGTTCGACTTCGAGGTAGACGCCAACTGTCGCCTGGTCGGGATTGACGGTCTCTGCCACCCGGGTGACGGTGGCAGGCCACTGGTAGCGATTGTCGGCATTCTGGAACTCCACCCGGGCCTGTAATTGAAGCTCTTCGATATTGCCAAGTTTGGGCAAGCGAGGCGAAGCTTCGATGCTGCGCCGGATCGTACCCATGTCCTTGAGTGACATCTCCGCTTCGATTTCAACCCTGCCGAGCTGATAGGCCACCAGCATCTGTGACCCCAGGGTAACGACCTGGTCTTGCTCGACATTGACTTCTCCGATGCGCGCATCAAAGGGCAGCAGCAGGCGGGTCTTGTCCAGTTGGCGCTGGGCGTCCTTCACTTTGGCCTCGTCGACGCTGAGCTGGGCCAGGGTGACCTTGGTATCATCGGGCAATAGCTCATAGGCGCTGCGCAGATCCTGCACCAGTTTGCGCTGGGTCAACAGGGCCTGTTGCTGGTTT
>JAHEGP010000110.1 GCA_024645065.1 Cellvibrionales bacterium
CCGCCAGTGACCGGCATGGTGTAGCGGGCTGTGACTTCAGGTATTCGCTTTAGCGGGCATTGCGCATTCTTTATCGTTATGCCCATCCTCGAGTTGATGCTGTTGATCAAGGTGGGCTCATACATCGGGGTATTGCCGACGATCGCCATTGTGCTCGTGACGGCTGTACTGGGGGTGTCTTTGCTGCGCCGTGAGGGTCTGAGCACTATCAGCAAAGCACAGCAGCGGCTGGAAGCGGGGGAAATACCGGCGACCGAACTGGTGGAGGGAGCCCTGCTGGTGGTCAGTGGCGCGTTTCTGCTTACCCCGGGCTTTATCACCGACAGTTTTGGTTTTGTTTGCCTGGTGCCGGCACTAAGGCAGCGAATTGCCGGGCATGTGACCCAGCGTATGAGCCTAAAAGTCGTAGACCCGGCCGCGATATTTGGCGCCGGTGAGCAAGCCTATGACAACGAATTTCGCTCCGGCTTCGGATCGCCCGGTTCCGAGGGAGAAATCATAGAGGGGGAGGTCGTTGACAGCGAAATCGTGGAAGGCAAACCGCCCCACGACAAAAATAGCGCCGGCCCGTCTCGCCATCGCGACTAAATCCAGCCGGCGGACCGATGTGTGTCTGCCCGGCTCAAAATCTCTCGTCCACGGGCTTTAATCTCCTTTAGCCCTTGAAATATTTCCAGCTATCCCCAATTGCTTACCGGAACACGGCAGCGGTGCTGCATTGCTGCTTGACGGATTGATTTTCAACACTATGATAGGCAATCCATTAGCACTCTCAATCTGAGAGTGCTAAAGGCCCCCGGGGCCAAGGGTATTCTGTATCGGGCTGCAACCCAGGGAGCGGCCCTGCTATGACCAGCAAAATAGGAGCAAACCAGTAATGAAAATTCGTCCATTACGCGATCGGGTTGTTGTTCGTCGCAAAGAAGAAGAGCAGACATCTTCCGGAGGCATCGTGCTGCCCGGTAGCGCCAAGGAAAAGCCCAATCAGGGTGAAGTCATTGCAGTCGGCGACGGTGCAATTCTGGAAAACGGTGATGTCCGCCCAGTGGCCCTGAGCGTTGGCGACAATGTGATTTTCGGCCAGTATTCGGGCAATGCCGTTAAAGTCGACGGTGAAGAGTTGATAATTTTGAGTGAGAGCGAGATCTACGGTGTAGTCGAGTAAGTGACGGCAAGCTCTTGTTTTACTAATGAACAGTGCAAGTTAAAGGACCTATAGAAATGGCAAAGCAGATTGTATTCGGCGATGAAGCTCGGCAAAAAATGCTCGAGGGAGTCAATGTTCTGGCAAACGCGGTGAAAGTTACGCTGGGCCCAAAGGGGCGCAACGTAGTGTTGGACAAGTCTTTCGGCGCCCCCACGGTAACCAAGGACGGCGTGTCAGTCGCAAAGGAAATCGAACTGCCTGACAAGTTCGACAACATGGGTGCACAGATGCTCAAGGAAGTCGCTTCGCGCGCCTCCGATGACGCTGGCGACGGCACCACTACCGCGACCGTGCTGGCGCAGGCAATTCTCAATGAAGGCCTCAAGTCTGTGGCGGCGGGCATGAACCCCATGGATCTTAAGCGTGGCATCGACAAAGCGGTTACTGCTGCTGTCGGAGAAATCGCAAAAATGTCCATTCCCTGTGCCGATAGCAAGGCGATTGCCCAGGTAGGCACGATCTCTGCCAACAGCGACGTCCAGGTTGGCGACATTATTGCTGAAGCGATGGAAAAGGTCGGCAAGGAAGGAGTAATCACCGTCGAAGAGGGCAGCGGCCTGGAAAACGAGCTGGAAGTCGTGGAGGGTATGCAATTTGACCGCGGTTACCTCTCGCCTTACTTCATCAACAACAGCGAGAAAATGGAAGCCGAACAGGAAGAACCTTTCATCCTGTTGGTTGACAAGAAAATCTCCAATATTCGCGACTTGCTGCCCTTGCTGGAGCAAGTGGCCAAAGCTGGTAAGCCCCTGCTGATCATTGCTGAAGATGTCGAGGGCGAGGCCCTGGCGACGCTGGTGGTGAACAACATGCGCGGCATTATCAAGGTTGCAGCGTGTAAAGCGCCCGGCTTTGGCGATCGTCGCAAGGCGATGCTGCAGGACATTGCGATCCTGACCGGCGGCACCGTGATCTCTGAGGAAGTCGGCCTGGAGCTGGAGACAGTCACCCTGGAGCACCTCGGTAGTGCCAAGCGCGTTACTCTCGACAAGGACAACACCGTGCTTGTGGACGGTGCTGGTGATCACGATGCGATTGCGGCCCGTGTCAACGAAATTCGTGTCCAGATTGAAAACACCTCGTCTGATTACGACCGTGAGAAGTTGCAGGAGCGTGTCGCCAAGCTGGCTGGTGGTGTTGCCGTCATCAAGGTGGGTGCTGCGACCGAAGTCGAAATGAAAGAGAAGAAAGCCCGTGTTGAAGACGCGCTGCACGCGACTCGCGCCGCTGTGGAAGAGGGCGTGGTTGCCGGCGGTGGCGTGGCCCTGGTGCGGGTTGTCCAGGCTATTGCCGGCCTCAAGGGCGATAATGAAGACCAGACCCATGGTATTAATGCGGCTCTTCGCGCCATGGAAATGCCGCTGCGTCAGATCGTCGCCAATGCCGGAGCAGAAGCCTCTGTGGTTCTGGATAAAGTGCGCCAGAGCAAAGGTAACAAAGGCTACAACGCTGGCACTGGCGAGTACGGCGATATGATCGAAATGGGTATTCTTGATCCCGCCAAGGTTACCCGCACTGCATTGCAGGCGGCCGCATCTATTGCCGGTCTCATGATCAGTACCGAAGCCATGGTTACCGATCTGCCGGAAGAGAAAGGCGCAGGAGGCGGTGGTATGGACGCTGGCATGGGCGGTATGGGTGGCATGGGCGGTATGGGCGGCATGATGTAACAGCCTGCTCAACGACGCTACCTGTATTGTCAGCATGGAACCCCGGCTAAGCCCGGGGTTTTTTATGTACAGGATGTACGGTATGGCGCGGGGGCATGGACGCCCAGGAGCGGCGATGTACAGGATGTACGGTATGGCGCGGGGGCATGGATGCCCAGGAGCGGCGATGTACAGGATGTACGGTATGGCGCGGGGGCATGGATGCCCATACGGTTGGCGTTGGAAAGCCCGGGTACTCTAGCCATGGGCCTGCAAGGTGTCAGCTCAATTTTTCGGCGACGACTTTTTCCAGTTCGGTTTGAATGGTCCGCGAGTAGATGCCCAACATGATGCCCAGCCTCATGCGTATGACCAGGCAACCGGGCTCCATGCACAGCTCGCCGTCGAGACCAGGGCGTGAAAACGTAACTGCGTTGTCGCGCCAGCGGGTCCTGACATCATAGCGCTTGACCAGGGTGTGCTCGACATCCTCGATGATTTCCCGGACCTCATCATCCGACTTATTGTGATGTTGCCTGATCACCACTCGGGCCATGGCGTAATCCTGCTGCGGCTAACTTGCCTGTTTGATTATTATGGTATTGCTGACGCCTCGAGCTTGGCCGTCATCACCGGTTATCACCGGAGTGGCTGCTCGATAACGATAATATCGCCAGCAACAATAAGCAACAGCGCGAGGCCCCTGCAGTTACTCCCGGACAGACAACAAAAAAAGGGAGGTCAGCGACCTCCCATCGTCTTGTGCATTGTCGCAAACCGACTAGCCCAGGTTTTCGTTGACGAAATCCCAGTTGACCAGCGCCCAGAAAGCTTCCATATACTTTGGGCGGGCATTGCGGTAGTCGATGTAGTAGGCATGCTCCCAGACGTCTACGGTCAGTAGAGGAGTGGTCGTCTTGTCACTCAGGGGTGTCGCTGCATTGCTGGTATTGACGATACCGACACTGCCGTCTTCCTTTTTGACCAGCCAGGTCCAGCCAGAGCCGAAGTTGTTGATGGCACTGTTGGTGAACTCCTGTTGGAACTTTTCGAAAGAGCCGAATGCATTATCGATGGCGGCGGCGATGGCGCCGGTCGGTTTGCCCCCGCCGTTCGGGCTCAGGCAGTTCCAGTAAAAAGTGTGGTTCCATACCTGGGCGGCATTGTTGAAAATACCGCCGTTCGCTCCACGAATGATGGCCTTGAGCGATTTACCTTCAAAGTCGGTTCCGGGGATGAGGCCATTGAGCTTGTCGACGTAGGTTTGATGATGCTTACCATAGTGGAAGTCGAGGGTTTCCGCGGAAATATGGGGCTCCAGGGCATCTTTTGCGTAAGGCAGTGGAGGCAATTCGAAAGACATAATTTTACTACTCCTGTTGACATGAACATCGGACCGAAGTGTGTTTAGGCTGCCAAAGCGCAGCGCCGGCAACGACCCCGGGTACAATCACCAGGCGTCACAAACCTGGATGTTAAGAACGCGTTTTTGCAAGCTTTGAGTTAGTCGTGGTCTCGCTCCAGGACTGTTCAAACCGCTAAAGGTATTGGATAAACAGCAGAAACACAAGGCTCAGCACGATTGCCAGATGCACCACTCCCTTGATGCTGGCAATCGGCCCCGGCCTCCCGATCAGAGCGTTGAGTTCGATCGCAAGGATGGAGATAATCACGAGCATCAAACCCAGGCTGAGCTGATGGGAGCCGCCAGCGGCGGAATCGATAACCACGTTTGCCTTCCCGGTGCCATGGCTTGATCCCAGCATGCCCAACGCCATGGGGCCCGACAGCAGCACATTGGTGCGGGATGCAAGGCTGGCTTTGGCCGCCGCTGCAGCCGTGTCGCCACTTTTCAGTCCCAGCACGATCTGTTGCCTGGGCCAGATGATGAGCCAGACATTGAGGAACATGATCGATCCGGCCAGTGCGCCCATCACAATGTAGGCGTCTATGCCATTGCTGTGGCGAATACCCACCAGCAACACCAACCCTGAGATAAAGGTGAGCATAGCACCCCACCTGAACCACCAGAGGGCGCGCGGGGCCAGCTTCGCCATGGCGTCGCCCTTGGCCGCCGGCTCCGCTTCCTTGAAGTATTCTGCCTGCACGAAATTAAAGTAGTAGAGAAGACCGATCCAGGTGGTGCCGAACAACAGGTGGATCCAGCGAAAAAGCAAGTCCATTGAGAGAAATGATTCCACGCCTGTCACTCCTGCTTGGATCGGTGTGCCGAATTGGCACTGGGTGCCGTTGCACCGGGTGCCGTCGTATTGTCAGTCTGCGGTGCCAGTTAAAGCAAAGCCCGGTTAATAATCCCGGCAGATTATGATTAAATTCGCGCTGCCTCGAATGAAGGGTGTAAAATCAATCGCAAGCGTCAGTGGAGTACGCAGGCACCATGGCTTCAGATCAGAATACCTTTGACAATATTCCCCAGCTGAGACCGGACAGAGAAGAGATTGCCCAACGTCAGGGCGGTCGCAATAGTGGAAGGAAAACGCAGCCGCCGGCCCGCAAAAGCTCAGGGGGCTGGTTGTTGGTTTTGCTTTGCCTGGCCGCGGTTGCCGGGCTGGCTTACTGGACCTACCTCTTGAATCAGCAACTGCAACAGTCGTTCCGGCAGCTCCACGATACATCGTCTCGCCTGAAAGTACTGGAGAGCCGCTTGTCGGTAACCGATGAAAGCGTTAACCAATCCAGTGAGACGATGCAAGTCAAGATCCAGGCGATGGATGGCGAGATTCGAAAGCTTTGGGATAATGTCTGGAAAAAAGCCAAGCAGGATATCGCGCGTCACGACAAGGAGCTGGTCGCCCTGCGCGACCAGCAGAAAGGCCTGAGCGACCAGCTGAAAGGCCTGACGGAATCCGATGCCGGCCTCAAAAAACAGATCGCGGCCACTGACAAGAGCTTGTCGGAAGCCAGCTTGTCCCTGAAAGTCCTGCAGGATCAACTGGAATCGAACGCTCAACTGGCGGAACAACTGGATCAGTTGGGGCAGCAGTTGACGGCTCAGCAGGCGACTCTTGAAGACTACATCAGTAGTGCCGGCGCACGCTCCAATAGCGATGAGGAGCTTGAAAAGCGTGTGGCAGCTACAGAAGAATGGGTCGACTCCTTCAACGGCTATCGTACCCAAATGAATCGCAAGTTGCTGGACTTGCAGAGTTCCGTAAACGCACTGCAGGCGCAGTGACACCCGGGTTCGATGCAGCATCGAATCTGTTTACACAACCCTCACCGATCAAACGACCGCGGGGTAGGGTCAATTTTAGCTGAAAGAGACAGGAGGCAGCCGCGCCATGAGCGTAATACGCCAGGATGACTTAATCGACAGCATTGCCGATGCTCTGCAATTCATCTCCTACTACCACCCGGTCGACTTTATCCAGGCGATGGAAAAAGCCTACAACAAGGAAGAGTCGCAGGCTGCAAAGGACGCAATTGCCCAAATTCTGATCAACTCGCGCATGTGCGCCCAGGGCCATCGACCTATATGCCAGGATACGGGAATCGTCACGGTGTTTGCCCGGGTGGGGATGAATGTCCAGTGGGACGCCGAGATGAGCGTCACCGATATGATCAATGAAGGTGTGCGCCGGGCCTATCTCAACAGCGACAATCTGCTGCGCGCATCCATTCTTGCCGATCCCGATGGCGCCCGCAGTAACACCAGGGACAATACCCCCGCCGTGATTCACTACGAGCTGGTGCCCGGCGACAGGGTTGACGTCGATGTGGCGGCGAAGGGAGGGGGTAGTGAAGCCAAGTCCAAGTTTGCCATGCTCAATCCTTCCGATTCGGTGGTGGACTGGATACTCAGTGTGGTGCCAACCATGGGCGCGGGTTGGTGCCCGCCCGGGATGCTGGGCGTTGGTATTGGTGGCACGGCGGAAAAGGCCATGCTGCTTGCCAAGCAGGCCTTG
Source organism: Cellvibrionales bacterium (assembly GCA_024645065.1). Lineage (GTDB taxonomy): Bacteria > Pseudomonadota > Gammaproteobacteria > Pseudomonadales > JAHEGP01 > JAHEGP01. The sequence continues at coordinate 6,783 of JAHEGP010000110.1, forward strand.
ATGGAGCCCATCGATATTCACGAGTTGCAGGCCCGCGGGGCCGGGAATCGCGCCGAGGAACTGCGCCTGGAGCTGTTCGACAAAATTAACCGTTTGGGTATCGGCGCCCAGGGTCTCGGCGGCCTGACCACGGTCATGGACGTCAAGGTGATGGATTATCCGACCCATGCGGCCAACAAGCCCGTGGCGCTGATTCCCAACTGTGCCGCAACCCGCCACGTGCATTTCAGTCTTGATGGTTCGGGTCCCGCTGAACTCGTGCCGCCGTCGCTCGAGGATTGGCCGGACGTCAGTTGGGAGCCAGGGGACAGCGTTCGCAGGATAAACCTCGACACCGTGACCCCGGCCGACGTCGAGAGTTGGCAACCCGGAGACACGCTGCTGCTATCAGGCAAGATGCTGACCGGTCGCGATGCGGCCCACAAGAAAATGGTCGACATGCTGGCCAACGACGAGCCCCTTCCGGTCGATCTCAAGGGTCGCTTCATTTATTACGTCGGGCCGGTGGATCCCGTGGCCGACGAGGTGGTCGGGCCGGCCGGGCCGACCACCGCAACCCGAATGGATAAGTTTACCCGGACCATGCTGGCCGAGACCGGACTGCAGGGCATGATCGGCAAGGCCGAGCGAGGACCGGCGGCTATCGACGCCATTCGGGAATTTAGCGCGGTCTATCTGATGGCAGTTGGCGGAGCGGCATATCTGGTTTCCAAGGCGATCAAAGCGGCGGAGGTGGTGGCATTCGAGGAACTCGGCATGGAAGCTATCTACGAATTTACTGTCGAGGATATGCCCGTGACGGTTGCGGTTGATTGCAGGGGTGAATCGGTGCATCAAACGGGGCCAGCGCAGTGGCGACAGCGAATCGAAGAGCAACAGCTGGAGCTAAAATAGCCCTGCCTCCCGCAATCTCCCGCGGATATTGCCTGATCCCTGGCAATAGCGGGTCGGGCCGTCTTCCGGTCGCGGGAAGCTAGCGCGGGATCAAGCTGATGAACACGCTCTACTGGCACGATTATGAAACCTTCGGTGCCGATCCGGCGCGGGACCGCCCGTCGCAGTTTGCCGGCATTCGCACCGATGAAGCGCTGAATATCGTCGGCGAGCCGCTGCAGCTATACTGCCGACCGGCGCCTGACTTTCTGCCACACCCCGAGGCGTGCCTGATCACGGGAATCACTCCTCAAATGGCTCTGTCCAGGGGGCTTGCAGAGGCTGATTTTATCCAGCGGGTCCATGCTGAGTTGGCGCAGCCCTGCACCTGTGGCGTCGGCTACAACAGTATACGGTTCGACGACGAGCTTACCCGCTATACTCTCTATCGCAACTTTTATGACCCTTACGCACGTGAATGGCAGCATGGCAACTCTCGCTGGGACCTGATCGATGTGGTGCGAATGTGCTATGCGCTGCGTCCGGACGGCATCAGGTGGCCCTTGGGCGATAGTGGCGATCCGACCTTCAAGCTGGAGCGACTCACTGCCGCCAACAGCATCGGCCATGGCCGAGCCCATGATGCGCTGGCTGACGTCGAGGCCACCATTGCACTGGCGCGTCTGGTCAAGCGCTGCCAGCCACGCTTGTATGATTACGCTTATGGTCTGCGGCGCAAGCAGGAAGTTGCTCGGCACCTGAGTTTGTCGCGGCCGCAACCCACGCTGCACATTTCTTCCCGGTACCCGGCGAGCCGCGGGTGCACAGCGTTAGTGCTGCCGCTACTGGCGCATCCGAAAAATAGCAACGGCGTGCTGGTGTTCGATCTTGGCTGTGACCCGGCCGATCTGATCAAGCTGCCGGTAGATGAGTTGCGACACAGGATCTTCAGTCGGCGCAGCGAGCTGGGGGATGGTCTAGAGCGCGTTGCCGTTAAGACGGTGCATCTCAATCGCAGTCCGATGGTGGTAACACCAAAAACCCTGGATGAGGCAGGCTACCAGCGCCTGGGCATCGACCTCGACGAGTGTTCTCGCAACCGCGCCCAATTGGATTCAAAGCGGGCTGTTGTGGCCGAAAAACTGCGGGCTGTCTTTGACGAGTCTCCCCCATGGGACGATGGCGATCCGGAGACAATGCTGTATGCGGGGTTTTTCAGTGATGATGATCGGCGCACGATGGAGCGGCTGCGCGCCGCGCCACCAGCCGCGCTGGCGCAACGGGACTGGCCGTTTCAGGACCCGCGGCTGGCGCCGCTGTTGTTCCGCTATCGGGCCCGCAACTACCCCGGCAGCCTGTCCCATGATGAATGGATACAGTGGGAGGCTTGGCGGCAGTTACGTCTTACCGACCCCAATGCGGGGGCATCGCTGGTGCTGGATCAATTCCTGGCATTGCTTGGGGAAATGCTGGCCAGGCCGCAAACGAGCAAGGAAAAACGCGCCATATTGCTGGCGCTGGAGGAATACGGTCGGGATATTGCCAAGCCGATGGCAGCCCCTGCCTGATGCGAGAGACCAGAGGAGAGATAGCGTGAAATTCGCCGGTGCCCATATCGTCAGTATTGGACAATTCCAGCGGGAAGATATTTTGCGGGTGTTCGCCGTGGCCGACAGGATGGAGCCCTATGCCCAGCGTCAGAAACTCACCAAGGTACTCGATGGTGCGATCCTCGGCAGCATGTTTTTCGAGCCCAGCACCCGCACCCGGGTCAGCTTCGGGTGTGCTTTTAACCTGTTGGGCGGCGAGGTGCGCGAAACCACCGGATTTGAACATACCGCCATAGCCAAGGGCGAATCGCTATATGATACGGCTCGGGTGATTAGTGGTTACAGCGACGCTATTGTCATGCGCCACCCCCAGGCGGGATCGGTAGCGGAATTTGCCGCAGCCAGCCGGGTTCCGGTGGTCAATGGTGGCGATGGAGCCAACGAGCATCCCAGCCAGGCGCTATTGGACCTCTACACCATCCAGAAAGAACTCAAA
>JAHEGP010000328.1 GCA_024645065.1 Cellvibrionales bacterium
CCCGGAGGGAGCTTACCAGATGCTCCAATCCATCGTTGCAGCCTTTGAAAAGGGCGCACCATTTCCTGAAGGCTACGCCTTGACTTGAATCATCTGGTAAGCTCTGCATGCGACAATATCACCCTGAAAGAGTACTAGCTGTTATTCGTTTTCGTGCAGCGCAAGCACGGAAACCTCGCCGCAATGGCTCCGATCCACCCTGAAATTGATTGGGCGACAGCACACCTGGCAATCCTCGATGTACTCCTGCTGCTCGATAGAGCCATCGATCAAGACCGTTATATGCTCGCCACAATAGGGGCAGATCACGCTAAATTCCTGCAATGCCTGCACCGCTTCAGCTCCGGTCAGGCCGGGTTTCCAGGGCCGCGGGCGAGCGCCCCGGAAGCCGGGAGCCCGGCGCCTGAGTAATCCACAGCCTTGCCTTTTGCTCCCGCCTGCAATGCCTCGCGGTAAAATGCAGGGATGGCTTTTTTTCGATGCTCAACGGGTGTCACCATGACATAAACGATTTCCGCGATGGCGATCTCACGCCGGGATTGCTTGTCGCTGAATTGCAGCCTGAGCGTGTAGGATGAGTTGCCAATATGTGATGTTTCCATGCCTATTTCAAGGATGTCGTCAAAACGGGCCGAAGCTTTCCAGTCAATAGCAAGCCGCACAACCTGGGTGTCTATTCCCTGATCCAGCAAACGCTGGTAGCTCCCGAACAATGCCCGCAGGTATTCCGTTACCGCCAGGTCAGCGTAATCGGCGTAACGCGCATTGAATACCACCTGTTGCGCGTCACACTCTGCGTACCTCACTCGAATAAAAACCTTGAAATTATCTGTCATTGCCTGTCCCGTCCGTCACATTCGCGATTTCACCGATCAGGATCATAGTACTGAACCGAAACCGCCCGCGCACCTGGAGCCGGCTGCTGCAGCTCGAAGCTGGCCAGCGTGCCGCACCACTGTCGCGACCTCACCGTCAAGCTATCGCCACAGACCGGCACCCGGGTATAATGCCCACCTCACCGCCAGCCGGCGGTAACAATACAAGAGGTAAAGTACAAAACCATGGCCAAACGTTTCAGCATTGGGGATTTCGTGATTCGCTTTATTTTCTCGCTGGCACTGGTGCTTGCCACCTACAATCCCACCGGCAAGTCCTATTCCCACTGGTTGATCGAAAATTACGCTAATTTTACCTCGGGAATGGCACTGGCTGGCGTTACCCTGCTGATCGCCTGGGCGGTTTTTATTCACTCGACCATGCGCGCCATCGGTGGCCTGGGCATTATCCTCGGCTCGGCTTTTTTCGCCTGCCTCGCCTGGGTGCTGGTCGACAAAGGTATCATCAATACCGAAGGCAATCATGCCACTACCTGGATCGTGCTGGTGCTGGTGGCTGCGATTCTGGCGGTCGGGATGTCATGGTCCCACCTGCGCCGCAAATGGTCGGGCCAGCAGGATGTCGACGAAATCGGTGACAATTGATCGCCTCTCCCGTTGCGCATCGGTTCCCGTGCCGGGTCCGAGGCAATTTTGGCCCTGGATTCTGCGCTTCACGCAACGCTGCCCATCACCAGCCAGCGACCGGTAACAAACGATTGCTGGATATATCGCCCCATCACCACCCATCCCACCGCGATCGGGGCTGGCACGGAGATTGACCGCTGTTACACTGGCAAGCGACCTTTCAAAGCCGGCCACCGGACGAACCATGCGAATTCTCATTGACAACTACCGCAATCTAACCGCCGAGCACTGCGGCAGCGGCTCGATGCGCAACCTCTTGTATCACTATTGCAAGCTCGAGCTACCCGAGGGTGTGGTGTTTGGATTGGGTGCCGGACTCGACAGCCTGTTTTTCAGCGCTCCCGCGGCGACTCCACCCTTTATGTTGTTCGGTCGCAGCATAAGCCTGGAGCGGGACCTTGGCGAGTCCCTGGGGCTGGACTACCACGAGGTCACTGAAGCAGACGATGATCGGGCCTGGCAAAAGGTGCGCCAGCAGGTGATCAACGGTAACCCCACCATGCTATCGGGTGACATATACTATCTCGACTATCGTAAATTCAAGGTGCACTTTCCCGGTCACAGGTTTGTGTTGCTGGGCTTCGACGATGAAAGCCAGCAGGTTTTTGTAGCGGACCGCACCGAATCGGCCACTCAGGTATGCTCGATGAAGGCGCTGCGCCTGAGCCGAAACCCGCCAGTCGGCATTTCCATGGCGAACCTGTGGGGGGAATTCAAATCATCCCGGCTTGCCAATAGCCTGCCTGATGCCTGCGCCATCGCGCTGCAAAAGACGGTACTACGTATGTTGGGGGCAGATCAGTCGCAGGTGAACTGGATCAAGTCGAACGCCGGCGAGCCCGACACCCTTGCCGGCGGGCTCGCCGGGATTGACCTTCTGGCTCAACAGTTACCCCACTGGCAGAGCCATGGCGCAGCCGCCGACTATGCAACTTATATGGTCAACACGATCACCAGGTTTGGCACCGGCGGCTCCCTGTTCAGAAATTTGTACCGGGAGTTTCTCGAGTGGGCGCAAGTACAGCGCCCGGATCTGGTGGCAGAACGCTGCGTCGAGTTAGCCGCACGCAGCGCCGAGCACTGGGGAGCGCTATCCTCTACCATGCAGTGCCTGGCAGATAATCCCAACCAGCCGGAAACCTGGACTATCGCCCGACAACATCTGGCGGACGCCCGCACCGCGGAAGCGGAACTGTTCAATCGCCTGGGGGACACCGTGTTATAGGCGAAGACTAACCAGGCCAGTGGTAGCGGGCGAGCTATCACCCGGGCTACAACAGTGGAGAGGGTCACGGCATTGTTATTGCGACATCCTGGCGGCAATTCTTTTGTGCGCTATTCGCGGTATGATGCCGCCCTGATAAACGGCCCGCCCCGGGACTTCCGAGTTGCCGGGGGCTTTTTCCATCAACCAGAGACCGGAGCTATCCGGACTAGAGACTAGATTCGTGCTGCGAAAG
>JAHEGP010000329.1 GCA_024645065.1 Cellvibrionales bacterium
GTTGTTATATTATCAAGCAGCATTGTATTGCGGTCGCCGCTTTGGGTATCTACCGACAAGCGCCGCAGGAACTGATCGCCCTCGAGCCGGATGTGCTGAATCACCCGGGCAACCCCGGCCCGCACCGGCACTAACTCCAGCGACCAGGCACTTTCATCGCTGCGCCAGCGGCTTTCAAAAAGCTTGTCCAGCGTTTCAAGGTTGGCGCTGAACAGAGACAGCATGACCTTGCTCACATATTGCTGCACCGGGTCCTCGGGGCCAGTCTCCAGGGCTGGGCCTTCCACCGAGTTCCAGTGGATGACATCGTCCACGGTAAATGTTGTCGCCTGGTAGAAAGGTTGCAGGGTTTCCCAATAGAGGCCGTGTTGTCGCCAGAAGACGAACCTGCCACTGGATTCGATTGCGCGCGGCAAGCCACGGAGTTGGCGCTGTTGTTTGAAGTCGCCGCTAACGACTGAATGCTGCTGCAATTGCGCCAGCTGTGACTGCTGCTGTGCCGGCGTCGAATTTGCGGCAGAGGCTGTTTGGTTCGCGGCAAAGCCAATAATCAGCAATACCAACCCGATTCTGGCCGCGCTAGTATTGAGCATCGACTCGCGGGCGCTGCCGGTTCAACGCCAGCAGGCCGGGGATTCGAACCAGCATGCCCAGAAACAGGCGCAGGTGCATTTTGCTGATGCGAAGGTTGTCTGTTAGCAGGTTGAAGTGAGAGGGGATGTCGTTTCCGTAAATTACTGGCGTGGCGACATGTTGCACCGGAACGCCTTCCCAGTAGAGTCGCACCAGAATGTCGGTATCAAAATCCATGCGCCGGCCGACCTTGCAATGCTGCAGTAGCTGCAGGGTTTCGCGCAGCGGGTAGACACGATAGCCGCACATCGAGTCGGCGATTGCTTGCGATAGGGTGTGCAGGTAGACCAGGCCATCGGTAAGTTTGCGGCCATAGCGGCGCGAAGCCGGAACCTTGCCATAAATACGGGATCCCGACACAACCGCTCCGGGGTGCTGCCGGGCACAGGCGATAAAGCGGGGAATATCTTCGATATTGTGTTGGCCATCGGCATCGATTTGCAGGGCATGACTGAAGCCCGCGTTTGCAGCAGCCTCCAGTCCCGCGCACACAGCGGCACCCTTGCCTCGGTTTTCGTCAAAGCGTAACAGCTTGATAGCCGGATCATTGGCCGCGATCCGATGCAGCACTGTGCGGCATTGAGGCTCGCTGCCGTCGTCCACCAGAAAGCAGTCAAGCCCGAACTGCCTGGTGCGGGCAACGACGCTGGCAATAACACGATGGTGGTTGTACACCGGGATGACGACGCAGGGATTAAACACCTTGGAAAACCTGCAAACCTCGAATAATGGTCATGAACCGACACTACCTGTGACGCTGGTCGTCAATTCCGGAAGACAACGGTTTGGCGACTGGGCGAGAAGAGTCAGGCGGGATTATACTCAACATGGCGGGACGATAGAAGTTGGCGGTTTCAGCCGTCCTTGGCCGCAGCGCCATCCCGGCGAACGCCATCGCGGCAAGTATAGTCAGCCGGCATTGACCAGGGCGTATACCTTTTCCACGACATCGTCGACAGTCTGCAGTGACCTGAAATCCGCGGGCTCAAGCTTCTTTCCGGTCAGTTCGTGGAGCCTGGCGGCCATATCGACGGCATCGATGCTGTCGATATCCAGGTCTTGGTAAAGGTTGCAACTGCCTGACAATGTGCCAGGGTCGACCTCAAACAAGTCGTGCAGAATCGCCTTCAGTTGCTCGAAAATAGCTTCTTTGGTGTCCATGAAGTACTCAATCAATGCTGGTGTTGCGGTTTCAGACGGCGGTGACAGTGCCCGTTGACAGTGTCGAGCGCGCCCGGGTGGAAAGATTAGCAGATGCTAATCACCCTGTCCTGTAGCCGGGTTCACGCCGTGCTGTTGTAATGACGACCCAGAAATTCCTCGATATCCCGGGTGAGCCTGCGGGCGACCTTGCTGCGGGGTTGGCCGCTGGTAAGGTAGGGAGCAATGACTATATCCGGAAAGATATCAATGCGGAATTCCGGCGACCGGGGTGGCATTGTAAGCCAGCCCTCACCCTTGCCAAAAACCCGTGGCTGGCAATGGATGACCACCGGGGTGATGTCGACGCCAGCACTTACCGCGATATGGGCGCAGCCGCGCAACAGCTTCAATTCCTGTCCCGGGACACTGCGCGTGCCCTCGGGAAATATGATCAGGGGTTGCCCTTTTTCCAGGCTCGCCGCACACTGTGCCACCAGATCTTCTGAGTCGTTGCGAATATAGCCGAGAGCTCGCAGGGGCGCAGCGGTGATCGGGTTGCGCCAAAGGGCGCTTTTGGTCACACAGTTGGCCGTGGGTAACAGCGCGATTAAAAACAGGCCGTCGACCAGAGTCGGGTGGGTCGCAGCGATGAGTTGGTTGCCGCCGCGCAAGCGATGCAAGCCCTGTATTGATGGTGCTTGCATCAGGCCAGTGATGCGAAAGTAGGCCAACAGAAATTTTGCCAGGCCTGCCAGACGCAAACGGTTGGCAAGCTGTCTGCTGGCCTGTCGATCCGATCGGCCCAGGCCGGGCAAATAGCCTAACAGCGGCACAAGCAAGGCTCCAGCGCTAAAAATCAGTAGACCAAACAGCGTGCCCAGAAGATGCTTCATCCGCGCGGCAGCCCGAGCTGTGCGCGCTTGCGTCGGGCTCAACCGGGCCGGGGTAATCATATCGGGTGACAGACACCTTCGACTTCCGCGAGCAGCTCACGCCGGCAAATGTCGGCTTGCAGGTACAGGACCGGCAATTCTGCCCCGAACTGGCGCTCAACCTCACTGCGCGCGAGCTCCAGGTGCCTGATATGGCGCAGGTAAACCCTGGCGACCGCCAGGCGCAGCATTCCCGGTTTAGCTATTTGTTCGCCAACATGCTGCATGATGGTACGAACATTGTTGCAGCTGGCGGTTACCTGCTTGAG
>JAHEGP010000111.1 GCA_024645065.1 Cellvibrionales bacterium
GCATCCACACCGGCATTGAACATCAGAAGGAGCGTACTGCGCTGCCCTTCGGGGATCAGGCAGCCGACCTGCCTGGCTTGCGGTGAGGTCCAGTCAGGCACTCCACCATCGGGGTTAAACCAGCGGATATCTGCGTCGGTGTAGAAATGTTCTTTACTCAAGACTGGATGATCCCGGCGAAAGGCAATCATGCCTCGGGCGAAGCGGAAAATGTCCCTGTGTGTTTTGAGATTAGTCCAGTCATGCCAGCTCGTCGGGTTGTCCTGACAGTAGGCGTTGTTGTTGCCGCCCTGGGTGCGGCGAAATTCATCACCACCCAACAGCATCGGCACGCCGCGGGAGATCAACAGGGTCAGCAGGAAGTTCTTGATCTGACGTTTTCTGACGGACTCGATAGCGCGATCCTCGGTCGCACCTTCGACCCCGCAGTTATCACTGTAATTGGCATCGCTGCCGTCGCGGTTGCTCTGCCCGTTGGCTTCATTGTGCTTGGCGCAGTAACTCACCAGGTCGTTCAGGGTAAAGCCGTCATGACAGGTGACAAAGTTGATGCTGCTCTCGGGCCCCTTGCCGGACCTGGCGTAGATGTCGGCACTGCCACAGATGCGGCTGGCGAACACGCCACTCATGCCGACATCGCCGCGCCAAAAGCGCCGGATATCGTCCCGGTAGCGGCCGTTCCACTCGGCCCAGCGCCGCTCAGAGAAACTGCCTACCTCGTAGGCGCCTGCGGCGTCCCAGGCCTCGGCAATGATTTTCACTTCACGCAGAACCGGGTCCTCGGCGATGCGCTCCAGCAGCGGGGCGTCGGCAAGCAGTTGGCCGCTGCCATCGCGGGCGAGGATCGACGCCAGATCAAAGCGGAATCCGTCGACATGCATCTCTACGACCCAGTAACGCAGTGCCCCCAGGATATGATCGCGCATCACCGGATGATTGGCATTGACGGTATTGCCGGTACCGGCGAAGTTCCGGTAGTAGCGCGGATCCGGCGCCAGCATGTAGAAGATCGCGTTGTCGATGCCGCGAAAACACAGGGTAGGACCCAGTTCGTTACCTTCCGCCGTGTGGTTGAATACGACATCGAGGATCACTTCGATACCGGCCTGGTGCAGCGCCCGGACCATTTCCATAAACTCCAGCCTCTGCTGGCCCAGCCCCCCTGCGCTGCTATAGGAGGCCTTAGGCGCCAGAAATGCCACCGGATCATAGCCCCAGTAGTTTTTAAGGGGCTGACCTGTCTGCGGATTGACGCCTGCTGCCTGCTGTTCGTTGAACTCATGCACCGGCATCAGCTCCACGGCCGTCACCCCCAGTTCTTTCAGGTAAGGGATCTTTTCTATCAGGCCTCGGTAGGTGCCCGGATGTGCCACTCCAGAATTCTCCGCCACGCTGAAACCGCGCACATGCAGTTCGTATATCACCGTGTTCGACCAGCAGTGCCTGGGCGGCAGATCATCCTCCCAATCAAAGTGCTCGCGCGTATAGACGCATTTGGGCATGGCGCCGGCATCATCCTCGCCAGAGCAAACCAGATCCGGGTCCGGTGCAGAGGGGTCGTAACCTCTCGCCGGGCCAAAATCCCAGTCTGGCAAGGGGGCTATCGCCCGGGTAAAGGGATCCAGCAGCAGCTTGTTAAAATTGAAACGATGTCCCTGCCGCGGCTGATAGGGGCCGTCAACCCGGAAGGCATAAAGCTGGCCGGGACGAATGCCTTCAATCCAGACATGCCACACATCACTGGAACGGTTTCGTGCGGGGTCCAGGTCAATCGCCCTGGCCGGTGTCGCGTCTGTCGCCCGGTGGAATAATTCCAGGCGAACACGGGTGGCATGACGGCTGAACAGTGCAAAATTGACGCCGCTACCCGATTCATGTGTTCCCAGGGGAAGCGGAACGCCGCGGCGAACAGCAGTGCGCTCGCAAACCTGTGCGAGGTAGTCGTGTAAAGGCCGTCCGGGTGCAAGCATGTTTCTTTTGCTCAACGTTGCTGCCATAGAATATGTTCATGTTCCAGTGGCACTGCCAGGATGTCGCAGCATGGAATAAGACGCACGGTGTAGTCTTCTGCCGGTCGGGTTGCTGGCACTGCGGCGCGATATGTATAGCCGTTTATGGCTCCCGCCAGCTGCTGCACGCGCTGCATCGTCACGCGCTCCGGCGCGCTGGTGTCAATCCCCTCGGCGTAGAGCTCGACCTGCACTACTGCGGGGTCGACCCCATCGAGATAGACCTGGGCGTCGAAGATATGCTGCCCGTTGTCACAACCTGTATGCACTTCTCCAAGGCGCAGTGCAGACCATTTTTGATCGAGCGAGCGCCGCCGGTTTACTATCTGCAAACCGATTGCACCGCTATCGGCGGCGCGCTTGCAGTAGTCCGAAGCCGCCGGCAGATAGTAGCGCTCAGTGTACTCGCGCACCGTTCGACTCGAGGAAAAGCGCGGCGTCAGCTGCGCCATGCTCTCGCGCATGCGGTGTAACCAGGCGCGGGGGATACCCTGTTCATCACGCTGGTAAAACTCCGGAATCACCTCGCCTTCGAGCAGGTCATAGAGGTTCCCGGCTTCATTCGCATCCCAGGCGGAGTCGCTGTCATGTTCCCGGCCATCCCCCAGCGCCCACCCCACCTCCGGGGTATAGGCTTCCGCCCACCAGCCGTCCAGTTCTGACAAATTAATCCCGCCATTGACCAGCACTTTCATGCCGCTGGTACCGCAGGCCTCCCAGGGGCGCCGCGGCGTATTGAGCCAGACATCCACCCCCTGCACCAGGTGCTCGGTCAAGAGCATGTCATAATCGCTGAGGAAGATCACATGGGCACGCGCCTCGGGCCGCCTCGCAAAACTGATCCACTGCCGAATCAGGGCCTGCCCTTCGAGGTCGGCGGGATGAGCCTTGCCTGCCATAATCAGTTGAACGGGGCGTTGTGGATTGGATAACAGGGCAAGCAGCCGTGCGGGATCCTGGAGCAGCAAATTGGGACGCTTGTAGCTGGCAAAGCGACGGGCGAAGCCCAGCGTCAGCGTGTTGGGGTCAAACAGGTATTTCGCATTTTCAACGTCTTCGGGCGGTGCTCCCGATGCGGCCAGTTGCCTGGACAATCGCTCTCGGGCGTATTCAACAAGCGACTCGCTGGCATCGATACGGAATTGCCAGAGCCTGGCGTCGGAAACTTTACGGAAGTCTTGCTCCAGGGTGTCAGTCACTCCGAGCCAGCGTCCCTTGCAACACACGTCAGTCCAAAGATCATCGGCCGGTGCGGAGTCCCAGGTTGGCATGTGGACGCCGTTGGTCACATGCCCGACCGGCACTTCTGCGATTGGCCAGCGCGGAAACAGCGGCGCGAAAAGGTGCCTGCTGACCCTGCCATGCAAACTGCTTACGCCATTGACCGCGCCGCTCCCGCGAATCGCCAGGTAGGCCATGTTGAATGGTTCGGACGCGTCATTCGGGTTTTGACGGCCCAGAGCCAGTAAATCCTGTCCCGCTATGCCAAGCTTCTGTTCAGCGTAGGCACCGAGGTATTGCTCGACCAGCGCTGGTGAGAAACGATCGAAGCCGGCAGCCACGGCCGTGTGCGTGGTAAAAAGGTTTCCCGCTCGCGTCACGGCGAGTGCCTCGTCGAATGGCTGGCCGTTGTCCTGCATGAAACTGCAGGCGCGTTCCAGCACGGCGAAGGCAGCGTGCCCCTCGTTCAGGTGACAGACTTCCGGCTGGATGCCAAGCGCTGCGAGCAATCGCCAGCCGCCAATGCCAAGCAATAACTCCTGTTGCAGGCGCAGCTCCGGACCACCGCCATAGAGTTCGCTGGTAATGCCCCGGTGTGCGGGGTGATTAGCGGCGTCATTGCTGTCCAGCAGGTACAGCTTCGCGCGACCGACCTGAACCTGCCAGGCGCGCAGCCAGACCGAGTAGCCCGGCAGGGCAATCTCCAGCCGCAGCCATTCGCCATTGCTTTTCCGCAAAGGCGTAATCGGAAGCTGCCCCGGATCGTTGTACGGGAAGAGGGCCTGTTGTGCGCCCTTTTTGTCGACTAACTGGCGAAAGTACCCCTGCTGGTAAAGAAGTCCCACGCCTATCACAGGTACGCCCAGGTCACTGGCGGCCTTGAGTTGATCTCCGGCCACATTGCCAAGGCCACCGGAGTATATGGGTAAAGCCTCACTCAGCATGAATTCCATACTGAAATACGCCACGCAGCCGAGCTGCGCTTGCGGGTGAGTTTGCTGAAACCAGGCGGGCGCCTCCGCCGCATCACGCCTGGCCTGCAGCAATTCATCCACGTTGTTGCGGAAAGCGGGATCAGCCAGAACAGCTCTCAGCTTGTCCCGTGAAACTGTCTGCAGCACGGCCCAGGGGTTATGCGTAAATTCCCACAAAACGGCATCCAGCTGCCGCCAAAGCTGGTCGGTGACATGGTCCCAGCACGAACGCATATCCAGCGCTAGTTCGGCCAGGGAATCAAAGCCCTCGATGTCCGTTGGTAGAAACAGCTCCTTCAACTGACTGAGCGGTGCCTGGCTGCGCATATACCGTGCTCCAACCCGCCTCGCTGACCAGGCGGATTAATCGGTTGCGATAAAAATCCGTACAGGGGGCAATCCCCTACCACCAAGTGTTCGCCGCCAATTGCAATTCGAGACCACTTATGCGCACAGGAACACGTGAACGTAAAATTCACCGCTATACCGGCCCTGGTCTCATTGGCATCCACTTTTGTCGCTCAAAATGCAGGCTTCGTCGCACTGCGTTTTCTATTCTGGACCCTGTCCACGGCGCGCACATTAAAGTCAGATAAACCCGCTCGCAGCCGAACACCGTCGGCCAAGAGCAATATCGGGGCCTTCTCATTTACACCGACTCATGCAAAATTCGATTACAAAGACAGGGGAAAGTTCATGGCGGGTATCGATCTCTGACAGGTGCAGATCGCGCCGGGCATTCAATTGCCCGGTTCATGCAATACATGGAGTGTATGACCCGCAATCATCAGTTCTTCATCTGTAGATATAACCCAGGCCTGGACATGACTACCCCTTCTACTGATGCAGGGCAGCCCCCGCCTGTTGGCTGTTTGATCCAGTTCAATTCCAAGCCAGCGGCAGCGCTGGCATATCGCTTCACGTATGGATGCCGCGTGCTCACCGATGCCGGCGGTGAAGATCAATGCATCCAGCCCCTGTAACGCGGCAGCCAACGAGCCAATAGCGCGCACTGTGTAGTGTACGAAATACTCAATCGCCTGTTCTGCCTGCGCCGTGGCCTGCTCAAGCAAGACAGCCATATCATCGCTCAGTTCGGAAACACCGATAAGGCCCGATTGAAAGTACAACAGGTCGGCAATACTTTCCGCGGTCATACCCTGGTGTAACAGGTACAAAACCACGGCGGGGTCGATGGAGCCGCAGCGGGTAGCCATGGGTATGCCATCCAGAGGCGAGAAGGTCATAGTGGTTGCGACACTGCGGCGCTGATGCATCGCGCAGAGACTGGCACCGTGGCCCAGGTGCGCCACCACTATTTTTCCATCTGCGCGCTCACCCAGGTGATCAGGCAATACTTTCGCCATGTACTCATAGGAAAGACCATGAAAGCCGTAACGACGCACCGACTCCAAGCCGGGACGTGCTGGCAGGGCAAAGTGTTGCTCTACCTCGGGCCGGAGGTGGTGGAAGGCAGTGTCGAAACAGGCTATTTGCACTAATCCTGGTTGTAGACGCTGAAGTGCCGCTATTCCCTGCAGGCTCCCCGGCTGGTGATTGGGCGCTAATGGAATCAGTGATTCCAGATAGTCCATCACCTCAGTATTGATTTGCACGGGCTCACGAAAGCGGATTCCACCATGCACGACTCGGTGGCCCGCCGCGATTAGTTCCACGGAACGGACCTCATCTGCCAGCCAGTTCAGCAGAACACTGTATGCCACCTCATGATCAGCGGTGGTTACCGTTTGCCTGTGCACAAGATTTGCATAACCGTCCTTGACCTCAAACTGGCCACTCTCCCCCAGCCCCTCGATTTTGCCGCGGAACATGAGCTGCGGTGGTTGAACTGGCCGGTATAGCGCAAACTTTATGCTCGACGAACCGCTATTTATAATCAACAGGGCAGTTACAGCTGGCGCTGGCATGGAGATTCAAACACCAATAGGGAGATGGTGTGGCACCACCGGCAACCTGGGATCAAATGGGTTATCGGCTCCATAAAAAATGATTTCCGTCCGGCCGGTGCAGTGCCCTATCCTGTAATCCACCCATTTTGCCTCGCGGGGGCGGGGTGTACTTCGCTCCTGTCTCTTGCGCTGCAATATCTGTCGATGCATATGAAGAATTGTATACGAAGGATAGCAGTGAATCGCCAGTTAATTTACCAGCCATAAGGATCAAGCCCCTGCCACTCACTCCATTACTCGAGTGGTAGCAAGTCATTGACATTGAGGTGGGACCAATCCACTCTCCGGAGCAATCGATGGGGGCATTACTTTGAGCGAGAAACACCTTAAACCTGAAGTGCCGGAACCGGCGCTTCCCAATCGGCGCCGGGAGCCACTGCCCTGGCACAA
Source organism: Cellvibrionales bacterium (assembly GCA_024645065.1). GTDB lineage: Bacteria > Pseudomonadota > Gammaproteobacteria > Pseudomonadales > JAHEGP01 > JAHEGP01. The sequence continues at coordinate 6,565 of JAHEGP010000111.1, forward strand.
ACCCAAGTCGGTCAGTGAAGATTCGGAATGCGCACATCTGCTCAAAACTGTCATGGAGAGCCAGTCCTATCTGCCTGCTGTCGAGGATGTTGACTTCCTGAATGGAGACGACACACGAGGGTTGCGGTTACAACTTGACTACCTGAAGCCGGAGCGGTTACTGCAAGAACACGGCGTTCAGCAGACCATCGTTGTATTTGGCAGTACCCGTATCGTCGAACCCCGGGTCGCAAAGCAGAGGGTCGACCAGTTGCGCGAAGCGCTGGCGGCGCAACCCGACGACAGGGAACTGCAGCGACGGTTATCCGTAGCGGAACGCATTCTCGCAAAAAGTCATTTTTACGATGTCGCGCGGGAATTTTCGCGTCTGGTGGCCAATGCCGGTAACGGCCCCGGCGATTCCCGCCTTGTGATCATGACGGGCGGCGGTCCCGGAATGATGGAGGCGGCAAACCGGGGGGTTCGCGACGTCGGAGGCAAAACAGTCGGACTTAATATTACACTGCCGCACGAACAGTATCCGAATCCCTATGTCACCCCCGGGCTGTGCTTCCAGTTTCATTACTTCGCCTTGCGAAAATTGCATTTCGTATTGCGGGCCAGGGCGCTGGTGGCTTTTCCCGGTGGGTTTGGCACCTTTGACGAGCTGTTTGAAACCCTCACCCTTATACAGACTCGAAAAATTCAACCCTTGCCCGTAGTGCTGGTCGGTGAACGGTACTGGCGAAATGCGTTTAATATCGATTTTCTTGTTGATGAGGGTGTAATCGATGCCGAAGACCGGGACCTGTTCTGGTATGCCGAAACGGCCCAGGAAGTCTGGCGAGGATTGTTACTCTGGTATGAGCGCAAGGGCGAGCCACTGATCGACAGGAATTGACACCGATCAGGTTGCCGCCGGCAGCACGTCCTCAAGGTCTGCCAGGTGCACCTGGGCCAGCAAGTTTTCGGGCATATTTTCAATTCTGAGTGTCTTGCCAACGGCACCGGCTGTCCGCAACCAGCTCAAAAGAAGCGCAGCTCCGGCACTGTTGCACTGGCGGACATCGCCCATATCCACCACACAGGCATCCGGAGCCTCCCGGCGCAGCCAGGCTTCCCCTTCAAGTTCGAGCGGAATCACACTGGCAAAATCGATCTGCCCCGACACGCACATACGATCGCCGGAAAACGAGAGTGACGCCAGGCCGGTCATTATTTTCCCGCCGTTTCGCTCGACCCGATCGGGGCCGTGTCATGAAGCATCAGCTCGACCCAATGATCAACCACATAGTCAACATCCCCCTGGTGATTTTCAACCGCCTCGGCGAACTGGCTGCGGTAGGTTACCCCCAGGTTGATACCCTCGACAATGACATTGGTTATCCTCCAGCCGCCGTCTTTGGCTTTGTGCAGGCTGTACTGCACCACATACGTCTGGTTATTCTCGCCGTGGATGGTTTGCTCCACGCTGGCCCGGTCGGCCCTGTCCTCCCCGGTCGCGATTCTCGCCAGGTCGATACGCTCGCCGTGAAAGCGCAGCAGGGCATCGGAATACTTGACCATCCAGACCCGCTTGAGTGCAGTGGTAAAGCGCGTCAGCCGGTCGCGAAACGCCGCGCGCTCGGCTTCGGTCCGCAGGGAATTGTACAATCTGCTGCTGGCATAGGTGGCCATCACACCCCGGGCAAAATACGGCGTATCCATCACCTGGTCGAGGACGGCGGTAACTTCAGTGTAATAGCGCTCCGGATCCTCCTTGGCATACGCCTGGGCTGCCCTCGATATAGCCAGTAACTGGTCGGTGGCCTGCTGCAGCATTTGTTCCGGGTCGGTGCGGGAGATGGCCTGCGCGGGTGCCGCGGCCTGGCTGTGGGCAAACGCAACAACCAACAGGCTGACAGCCAGAGCAATACATAATCCCGGTGCGGTCTTTGCAATATTCACGGCCTTCCCCCAATCAACGGCACAGGATCACTTTTTGTCGCTAAAATTCGTTACAAATTTGCCAATAAGGTCTTCCAGCACCATGGCGGACTGGGTGTCACTAATCGTATCGCCCGGTTGCAGGATGTCCGGTGCCCCCCCAACGGCGATGCTGACATATTGTTCGCCCAGCACACCGGTGGTCTTGATGGAGGCGATACTGTCCGTGGTGAGGTAATCGACATGCTTATCGATTGCCATGTCAACCACAGCCCGAACCGTCAGTGGATCGATGTGGATAGCCGAGACACGCCCCACGGCAACACCGGCGACCATCACTTTGGCTCGCGGTGCGAGTCCCGCAACATTATTGAACCTGGCCGACAGCGTGTAGGTATCCCGGCGCACGTCGGAAAAAGTCAGGCCGCTCACCTGGAGGACCAGGAATGTGAGTGCGACGATGCCAAGCAAGATGAACGCCCCAACGGTAATTTCGATACTGCGTGACTGCATTTAATCCACCCCAAACATGACTGCGGTCAATAGAAAATCCAGGGCCAGTACGGCCAGGGAAGAGTACACCACTGAGCGGGTAGTGGCGGTGCTGATACCCTCGGCAGTAGGCTCGGCGTCGAAGCCTTCAAACACTGCAACCCAGGTCACCACCACCCCGAAGGCGAAGGCCTTGATAATACCGTTAATCACATCCTCGCGGAGCTCAACCGCGTTCTGCATATTAGACCAGAACGAACCGGCATCCACGTCCAGCCAGCTTACCCCGACCGCCACGGCGCCCATGATGGCGACCATATTGAATACCTGGGCGAGGATGGGCATGGCTATGATACCAGCCCATAATCGCGGTCTGACCACCCGGCGCAGGGGATCGACGCCAATCATTTCCATCGCGGACAATTGTTCTGTAGCTTTCATCAGCCCTATCTCGGCAGTGAGCGCGGAGCCCGCCCGGCCGGCAAACAGCAATGCGGCGACCACCGGCCCCAACTCACGCAGCAGGGTCAGCGAAACCAGCTGTCCGAGGGCCGCATCTGCGCCGAAAC
>JAHEGP010000330.1 GCA_024645065.1 Cellvibrionales bacterium
TTGCAGCTTAACCGCAGGAAACACACCGGGAATAGCGCTCGAGGCCATCACCGCCGAACGGACATAGACATTGGGTGACGTGGTTGCATTGAGCAGGCGCGATGTTTGATGTAACTCCGCCGGCGCGATCGGGATATTGATATGACGCCCCGTCAATTTGTATGCCTCGAGAAAGGTCAGGTCGGGAACCATCCGCGCCACAGTGTCTTCCAGATCATGCACATCGATTGTAGGCCGGGCACCCAGGATGCGGTTAAACCAGGTCGCTTCCTTGCGGGCTTCAACCACCAGGTTTTTCGGGTCAAAAAACTGGTGCAACTCCGCGTCGGTATGGGTACCCAGAACAGCGGCTACCAGCGAACCCGCGCTGGCCCCGGAGATAATCTGGGGAAGCAGCTTTTCATCAACCAGGGTTTTGACCACGCCCATGTGAAAGAACCCGAGCATCGCTCCACCGCTGAGCATCAGCGCCGAACGGCCGCAACAATGGCTGGCGCGGCGAAAAAACTCGATCCGCTCTTCGAAACTGATAACGTCGCCCCGCAATGCCGCCAGGTAATCCAGCGAGCTGACAATTTCGTCTATGTATTCCGTGATCAGTCGCTTGGTGGAGTACTTGGCGCGGTGGTACATCACCGGCTTCCCCATTCCCCCCATATTGCCGTGAATCCCCTCGTTCAGGGCAAATAACAGGGCGTGATCGTCACGTTGTTGGCGCAGTTTACGCAGTTCGTAAAGACGGTGGCGAATAGAGGCATGGTCATAAAAACGGGTTTGGTCCGTTTCTCGCCACTTCGCCATCCCCGACGCTTCGTCGTGCATAATCGCTGCCACCCGCCACTCGGGGTAGTTGTCGGCATTGTCCATTTGCCTCTGCAGCCGTTTTAACTCGCTGGAAACGCGTAAACCCATGGGTTTGCCTCTTCACTCTGATCGAAATTGTCACTGCTACCTTTATATTGTACAGCCTAAGCCCAGGCTACCCAGCCTTCTCTGGGCAAAAAATGTTGTCATTCGGTCGTTTTTTGCTGTCGATAACCGTAACCATCTGTATTATATGCATTTTTTGTAATTTCAACCGAGCAGTCAAGGCTTCAATCCGACCTCTTCACGGTTGCTTCCAGGGGCAGAGGCAGGCCCGAACCGGCCTCTTCTGGCGGCCGTTTTTTATCCTTGGAGCAACGCGTACAATACCTTGCGGATTGCAACCACTAAGGCGGATTCTGATGGTCGAAGACAGTTTGGTCGTTCATTACAGCACCCACGATAGCATAGCGACTATCAAGCTTGACAAGCCCAGCAGACACAACTCCCTGGAACGTGTCGATATGGAGGCCTTTATTCAGCATCTCGATGCGATCGAGACCAACCCCGCAATCCGTGCCTTGCTATTGACCGGCAGCGGGCAGCGAACCTTTTGTGCAGGGGCATCACTGGATGAACTCTCCAGCGGCAATATGAACGGTAGTATTTTCACCCGTTTGACCGACAAACTGGCGGCATGCCCTGTCCCCACTATCTGTGCACTCAATGGCAGTGCTTACGGCGGCGGCGGCGAGCTGGCCCTGTGCTGTGACTTCAGGATCGGGGTTCACGGCATGACCTTGATGGTGCCGGCGGCTCGCCTGGGATTGTGCTACCCGGTCAATGGTATCAAACGCTATGTCCAGCGCCTGGGAGTGAACACGGCGAAGAGGATTTTGCTGACAAGCTCCGAGCTCGATTCGCAGGAATTGCTTCGACTCGGTTACCTCACCCAACTGGTAGCCCCCGGCGAACTCGAAGCCGTAACCCAGGAGCTGGCAAATCGACTCGCATCGCTTGCGCCATTGTCGTTGCGAGCAATGAAGGCGATCTGCGACCAGGCTTCGGCCGGTTACATCGACGAAGCAAATGCCGCCAAATTGGTAGCCGTTTGCGAGCAGTCGGCAGACCTGAGGGAGGGGCTTCAAGCCGTCAGCGAAAAGCGATCACCGGATTTCAGTGGGCGATAGTGGTGACAGCCGCCGCGAAAGTATCAGTCTCTTGCGGCGGCGGCTGCGTATCCATTGAAAAGCTGGCACGTGATGAGCGTGCGCAAGGGGCTGACAAAGTATACCGCCCCACTTCCCTGAGGCTACAATAGCTGCGATGAACCAATTATCTCCGCTCCCCTTCGATAACAGCTACGCGCAGCTGCCCGAGCGTTTTTTTGACCGCCAGGCGCCAACCACCGTATCGGCGCCAGGCCTGATCAGGGTCAATCCCGAACTGGCCAATCAGCTGGGTATCGATTCCGACTGGCTGGCGTCTCCCGAAGGCATCGAGGTGCTGGCCGGCAATCGAATTCCTGCGGGAGCCGACCCCATTGCGACGGCTTACGCCGGACACCAGTTTGGCCACTGGAACCCGCAACTCGGCGACGGTCGTGCGATCCTGCTGGGGGAGCTCATCGCCCGTGACGGCCAACGTTTCGACCTGCAGTTAAAAGGTGCAGGCCGCACCCGCTATTCCCGGGGCGGCGATGGTCGCGCCCCCATCGGTCCCGTCCTGCGCGAATATATTGTCAGTGAGGCGATGGCCGTACTTGGCGTACCGACCACTCGCGCTCTGGCGGCGGTCACCACCGGCGAGCGTATCATGCGCAGCAGGGCAGAGCCCGGGGCTATCATCGCCCGGGTTGCCAGCAGCCACATCCGCATTGGCACTTGCCAGTTTTTTGCGTCAAGAAACGACGTCGACGGTTTGCGGGTTTTGGTAGATCACATCATCCAGCGTCATTATCCGGCTGCCGCAGAGGCCGCCGTCCCTGCCCTGGCCATGCTGCAAAACGTGGTAAATCGCCAGGCTCAGCTGATAGCCAAGTGGCAGCATCTGGGCTTTATTCACGGGGTCATGAACACCGACAATATGCTGCTGTCAGGGGAGACCATTGACTATGGCCCCTGCGCATTCCTCGACGACT
>JAHEGP010000112.1 GCA_024645065.1 Cellvibrionales bacterium
CCATCGTCGGCCGCGTGGCAGGCCAGGCAATTGCCTTTGCTGCGCTCAAAGGCCAGCGCTTTGCCCGCTGCCAGTGAATCGGCATCAGAATACGCGGTAGCCGGCACCAGCATCGCTGCCACGCTGGCTAACAAGCCTGCAACTGGAATAGAAAAAATACGCTTTTTTATCATATGCACCCGCTCCTCTGTACTCGTGATATTTTCGGTCCTTAAGCACACGCTGACCATTTTTTATCCGGCCCTTTTCGTCAGCCTAGAGTAATCGTCAGCAAATTGCACTACCCCTCGCCGACCCGACCCAGCATATAGTCGACAGCAGCGCTCACCGCGTCGCTGGATAGTTGTGCCTGCCCCCCCTTGGGAGGCATCACGCCGGTTTCTCCCTGAAAGCCGTTAATCGCATGCTCTATCAACAACTCCCTGCCCTGTGCAATACGGCCAGCCCACGCCGCTTTATCGCCAATAGCCGGCGCTCCACCGAGCCCACTATCGTGACAGAGGCCGCAAGCCTGGCGGTAAACCTTGTCACCGCTTTGCGGCGCGCTGCCGGGCAGTGGGGTGGCCCGGCTTTGCTGCAAATGCTCCACCGGCGTTACCCCCAAGCGGGTCGAATCCCAGGTAATCTTTATCGTATCGGGATCCTTGCAGCCTTCCATACAGGCGACATTTCGGGTGTCGGGGCGAGGGTCCATAAAGAAACCATCCCGGTTGGGCATCGCGATAGTGGCAAGATTATCCTGATTCAGTTCCCAGTCGTATTCGATGATTTCATTCAGGTACAGTACATAGGCGGTGATTGCATAAACCTCTGAATCGGTGAGCGACTGCGGCTGCAAAAACGGCATGGCGCGGTGTATGTAATCCCACAGGGTGCTGGCGTAGGGCCAGTAGTTGCCGACGGTTTTTTCTGGACGTCCCCCGCCCACCAGGGGTTCGTTCCCCGCCAGCTTGGGCCAGCGCCCGGCACCTTCGCCGAACACGCCGTGGCATTCTGCACATTTTTTTTCGTACAGCGGTTCGCCGATTTCCGCTGTGCCGCTACCCGGGGGAAGCCCCTGGCCATCCGGGCGAACATCGATATCCCAGCCCGCTATCATCTCCGGGGTGGCTGCTTCACCCAATCCGTAATAGCCCGCCCTGGCAGGATCGAGGCTATGGCTGAAACTCAGCGATCGTTCCTCAATGTCCTGGAATAAGCCAGCCGCCGCTGCCGTCGAACCCATTTGGGTCGCCTGAACCGGTTCCTGGGCAGCGCCCTTTTGCCCTTCCGGCTCCGCCCGGAGACCGGCTGCCAGAAAAACCAGCAGCAGGCCTGCCAGCAACGATTTGTTAAACCTGTCAGTCAATCTGTACATTGGTCACCGTCCCATCTGCAGCCAGCTTCCAGGTATGAATTGCATTTTTATGGTAAATCGATTCCACACCGCGCACTTGCCTGAGTTGAGTGAGAGTCGGTTGCACATAATCCGTCTCGTCGATGGCGCGGCTTTGCAGCAGGGCGGGGTTGCCTTTCCAGCTCCACTCAAAGCTAAAGCGAGTCAGCGCCTTGGGCAGCACCAGACCCTTCAAGCGCGCCTGCTGCCAGCTAACACCCCCGTCGAAGGAGACATCCACGCGTTTGATACGGCCGCGGCCGGACCAGGCCAGTCCCTCAAGCTCATAGCGCCCGCGACCGCGCAGGGGCTTTTCCGGGCAGGGAGAGGTGATAACCGAATTGGTCTCCTGCACCCAGGTAAACTTGCGCGCCTTGCCATCGGGCATCAAATCCGTGTACTTCGAAGTTTCCTCGCGGTGAAACCAGGGTTTGTCCCCGACTTCGATACGCCGCAGCCATTTGATACTTGTATTGCCCTCCCAGCCCGGGTTGAGCAACCGCACCGGATAACCCTGCTCCGGGCGCAGGGCCTCACCGTTTTGCGCAAACACCACCAGGGTGTCGTCCAGTGCCTTTTCGATCGGAATGCTGCGACTCATGGCCGCTCCATCCGCCCCCTCCGCGAGTACCCACTTGCCCTGGGGTTTGGCACCCACTTCCTGCAACAGGGTGGATAGCGGCACTCCGGTCCACTCGCAGCAACTGAGCATACCGTGGGTAAACTGCAGGGCCTCCATCTGTGCGCCTCGCCACTCCATGCCGCCGTTGGCGGGACACTCGATAAAGCGGATCAACGAGGTGCTGGGGAAACGCATCAGCTCATCCATGGTCAGCACGATGGGCCGCTCGACCAGGCCATGAATCATCAGGCGATGTTCCGATGGATCAATGGTCGGGACGCCGGCGTGATAGCGCTCGAACACCAGGCCATTCGGCGTGATAATGCCGCTTAGCTCCTGCAGCGGAGAAAAACTGATGGACGAGATTTTATTGGCGGTGAGCCAGGGCACGGTGCGGCGCACCACATCCCCCTCGAACCGGGACGGCTGGCCGTAGGGGTTGGTGACAACGCCCGGCCCTAGCGAGCGATTGGAGGCGGGAATATTGGGTGGAAGATTACTGGCAAGCGCGCCACCACTCGCTGTTGCAGCGGCGATAGCCGTGCCGGCCATCGCCACCCCCTTGCGCAAAAAATCTCTCCGATCGGAGACTGGCAGTTTATTCGCCTCATCGGCGATAACCCCCAGCAGCCTTGCTGTCTCACTGTTGTAGTGCCTGGTCACAGCAATCCCCTTTATCGTTTATTAGAAGGACGGCACACCTACTATATAGTAATTACCCTAATGTCCGTTAGTGGCGGTTGCAGGATAGCCAAGCGCCTGAATGCTCCCGGTGGCAGTTGATATCGACCTGTCGAGATACCAGCCATACATATCTACCGTATTGATCCCCACCAGACGCTCTGCCGCTTCGTGGCCGTAGGGGTCCAGCAGGAGCACGGTGGGCGTAAATACCGCCTTGTACTGCCTGGCCCAGTTCAGGGTGGAAACACGCCCACCGTTGAAATCTGTAACCAACGCCAACCAGTCCACATTTAATTCACGCATGATAAACCGGCGCCGATATTTTTCGTTGCGCTGCATCGGCAGCAGGATTTTCTGCTTTATCGTTGCGCAATAGCTACAGTCATCGCGGGTAACAACTACCAGTATCGGAATGCCTTCGCTTGCCGCCCGCTTTGCATCGGCAGAAAAATCCGCGGCGGGCGGCACCTCGACAATCACCTCATTCGCTGCCAGGGCGACCCCGGCTGCGCTGCCAAGGCATGCCAGCAAAGTGATCAGTAAGCGCAATAAGCAACAGCTCTGCATAGCATCCGCTCTAGTGTTGACGCTCCAAAAATTCCACCATGGCCTCCACCACGTCGTAAGCATAGAGATCGCGGAAAAAGTGGCCCGCACCCTCGATGGTTACCAACTCCTGTTGCTCCCGCTCAGGCGCGGCGTTAAATGCCTCGGCCAAACCGAGTGTGATTTGATCTTCGCTGCCCTCGATCACCAGCAAAGGCAGCTGAATGCGGTCGAACAGGGCCGGAGTATATAAGTCCGGATCATCGCGGTAATAGGATGCAAAGCTATTGGCAGAAACGGCACCCGGCTCGCAATACAATAGCCCGACATCCGACATTAACTGCTCGCCCCGCCCGAGCTTGATTTGTTCCTCTGCCGCCATCAGCACAGGAGCCAGCTCCACGCCAAAGCGATTCTCGTATTCGGCCCGCTGTTGCTGCCAGCGCGGCATTATCGGCGCCAACAGTACGCCAGCCTTCACCGCCGGGTCCGGCTCGTCGGCCAGGTACCTGGCCAGCTGATTGCCACCCCGCGAATGACCCAGGGTAATGATGGTTTCATGGCCGCGCTGTTTGAGCCAGTTTATCCACTGCTGCAGTTCAGCGACCGCATCGCCGTGTTGATGCCGGTGTGGCACGCTGCAATCGTAGCTTCCGTGCCGGTCGTCGACGTCCAGACCGAGGTTGATCGACAGGCTCCCCAGTCCGTCCTCGGTTAACGCCGAACGGAGTCCCTGAATAACGTCCATTTCATTGTGCCCAAGTGTTCCGTGAACGATCAGGATGACCGGCTCCCGGGATCCGGACTGGTAGAGGGCATTCAAGCGCAGTTCCTGGTAATCGATACTGACTTCCCGCATCTGCGGCTCGGCATGCGCTGCCAGCCCCAGCGCACAGGTCATCGTTAGCAATAGCAGCCTTATCATATTCCCTCCATCACCAGGGCCTCCTGCCACACCTCCCGATAAAAACATGTAAATGCCACTGTTGCAAGACGACTACAATACCGGCCCACACTCAGTGCGGCTCAAGCAGTTGACCGAGTACAGCGCGCATTTCTCCATCCCAGAACTCGGCAATCTTTTTCCCCGGGGGCGCCTTGGTGTTGCCGCGCCTGTACCGGATAACCCCCTGCTGATCCACCACAAACAAACCCGGCGCCGACCTGACATCGTAGTCATCCGCCACCAGATCACCGACCGGCAAGACTACAAAGTCAAAACCGGATTCCTGCATATATTTACCTGGATCACCATCATCCATGAAATCAATCGCGTAGACCTCGACCCCGTGATCGGCATAATCCTGCTTCATTTTTTGCAGATAGGGCATCATCGCGTGGCAATACGGGCACCAGGTGGCCCAGAAAAACAGAATGGAAACCTTGCCGCGACTGATCGCCGGATAGTCGATTTCCCGACCGTCCACGGAGTCAAGAGTCCACTCGGGGGCCTTGTCATTGACGCTCGCTCCCAGGCAGGGTGTTGCGAGCGCCGCAGTCAGCAGCAGGTATAATGTGGCCGTTGTTTTTCTACCCATGACCCAGACATCCTCTCGTAAAGCCAGTATCCAAACGCTGCATCAGTGTAACGCCGGGCCTTACGTCCCGGCCAGCTGAAAATGGTTCCAGTCCGCGAGACCATGGGTTCGCAGTGACTTCGGCAAGGGCAGCGACAGTGATCGTTCCGAACCGCTGCGCTATTGCTCGATACGCAAAATCCATAGCGACGTGCCCGCCACGGAACATGGCGCCTCTGATTCATTCGCTGTCAACCCGGGATTCGTTAAAAGCGCCCACTTCAGGTGCCTTTACCCTGATTCAGTAAGGGCTGCTGAGCTAGTGCCTTGGGACCGGAGTTGCCTTAGAATACCGCGCGTCCCGCCAACCCTTATATCCAAGGTGAAAACAGTGCAGCCCAACCAGGAAACAATACAGCCCTTTGGCGGCATACTGGGCTATGCTCCCGGCAACGTTCCCGCCTACTCCTCAGACTATGCTACCGCCGTTGCCGACGAATACCCCAACCGCAGAGCCTATCGCAGCTACTACGACGGGATTTACATGGGATACAAGTGGCAGTGCGTGGAATTCGCGAGACGCTGGCTGTATATCAATCGCGGCTACATCTTCAACGACATCGCCATGGCCTACGACATCTTCGAACTGCGCAGTGTGCGGGATGTGGTGGCCAATAACCTGCTGCCACTCAATGCGTTCAGCAACGGCTGCACAATGCGACCCACACCCGGCAGCCTGCTGATCTGGCAGGCCGGTGGCGAGTTCCAGGACACCGGCCATGTTGCCGTCATCACCGAGGTCAGCGATGAGTATGTCCGCATTTGCGAGCAGAACGTCGACCACCGATGCTGGCCCCGGGACCATGATTATGCCCGCCAGTTGCGCGCCCGGGTGGGCGACAATGGTGAGTACTGGATCGAGTGCTCCTATGGTGACGCCGAAATACTCGGCTGGATGATCCAGACCGATGACACGTCCCGGGCCGAGCCCACTCCAGGCAGGGACGACAACCTGTTCGCTATCAAGGCATTGCGCGCCGACACCCACAACTTGCGCCAACGCGCATGGCTCAACATCGCCAACGATGACGAATCAGCCTATGTCGAAGCCATGGGCGGCCCTTGCCTGACCAGGGTAAGCGCCGACCAGAACCTTTACTATGCCCTGTCGCACTCGGCGCGGGAGGCTCTCGAATACGCCAGCAACGAGTTGCACGGATTGTTCATGCACGCGACCGATTACGTGTTGGCCCACGACGAGTTGCTGGAGAAATTCAACCTGCCCGGGGCCGTGCTGCCCAAGATTCGACAGTCCTGGGACAATCGTCTGAACCAGCTTATCACCAGCCGGTTTGACTTTGCCCTGACCCGCAGCGGTCTCAAGGTCTACGAATACAACTGTGACTCGGCATCCTGCTACATGGAGGCAGGGAAAATCCAGGGCAAGTGGGCGCACAGTTACGCTGTCGGGACCGGCGAGGATGCGGGTGGCAAGTTATTTGGCCTGCTGGCAAAGGCCTGGCGTAACAGCCGGGCGAAGGGACTGGTGCACATTCTGCGCGACGACGACCCGGAAGAGAAATACCACGCACTGTTTATGCGCGAGGCCATCCGCGCCGCCGGGTTGGAGTCCAGGGTCATCGTCGGGCTGGAGGGGCTGCACTGGGACGCCAGTGGAAATATTCTCGATGCCGATGGCAACAGGGTCAACTGGGTCTGGAAAACCTGGGCCTGGGAAACCGCACTCGACCAGATCCGGCGGGAGTGCGAACAGGAGCAGAGCGCCTATGAACCGCGCTGGCAGTCGGGCGCACAACCCCGCCTGTCGGATGTCCTCCTGCGCGAACATGTCATGGTATTCGAACCCCTGTGGACGCTAATTCCCAGTAACAAGGCCATACTGCCTGTGTTGTGGTCAATGTTTCCCAATCACCCTTTGCTGCTCAACAGTAGCTTTGAATTAAGCGATGAATTAACAGCCAGCGGCTATGTCACTAAACCCATTGTCGGTCGTTGCGGCGCTAATATTTCACTGGTAGACGATCGTTCGCAATTACTTGAATCCACCGGTGGCGCCTTCGCCAATCAACACCAGATGTACCAGCAGTTGTTCCCGCTGCCACGGATAGGGGATTATCACGTGCAGGTGTCCACTTTTACGGCGGCGGGCATTTATGCGGGAAGCTCGGTGAGGGTCGACCGGTCACTGGTGCTCAACAAAGACAGCGACTGCCTGCCCCTGCGCTTCGTCGACGACAACTATTTTCTCGCCCTGGACCGGTAAACAAGGCCGGGGCAGCGCCACAAATCGTTCCACTACCCCAGGCCCCGAGGAGCGCTGCGCAGCCTGCTGCAGCAAAAAAAATAAATTTGATAGCGGATGATCGGCAACGCATTACCTGCTATAAGGCTGGCCGGATCCACACCAACTGACGTGACTGGAGTGACAAGGTGGAATGGCAGGGCTGGTTTTCGCTGGCGTTAACGGCAGGCGTTCTGTTACTGCTTACCGGTTCCCAGCTGCGGCCACACATCGTGATGATGGGAGCCCTGACCCTGCTCAGCGTGAGCGGAGTACTGACTCCCGCTGAGGCGCTGTCAGGCTTCAGTAACAGTGGCCTGGTTACAGTAGGCGCCATGTTCGTGGTGGCTGCAGGGATCTACTCCTCCGGCGGGATCGACATCCTGGTCAACTCGGTGTTGGGTAAGCCGCGAACCTTGCGCGCGGCACTGGCTCGCATTTTTTTCCCCGTTTCATTGCTGAGCGGTTTCGTCAATAACACGCCGGTGGTAGCCAGCTTGATTCCCGCAGTCCATGCCTGGGCCCGAAGCATCGGGATCAGCCCCTCCAAACTGCTGATTCCGCTGAGCTATAGCGCCATACTCGGTGGAACGCTGACCATGATCGGCACCAGCACCAACCTCATCATCAATGGCCAGTACCAGCAAATTACCGGGCAGGATGGGTTCTCCCTGTTCTCGATCACCGCCATCGGGCTGCCGGTCGCCCTCTTTGGCATCGCCTATATGCTGCTGGTCTTTCCCCGCATGCTTCCGGATTACAAAAGCGACGAAGCTTTCTCCAACCTGAAAGAGTTTACTTTGGAAGTTGCCGTCACCAGCAACGGTCCGTTGGTCGGTAAGAGTATTCAGCGAGCCGGGCTGCGGGAGTTGCGCAGAATCTACCTGGTTGAAATCGTTCGCGGTGACACCGTGCTGGCGGCAATCTCGCCGGAAGAGCTGTTGCAGGGCGGCGACCGACTGGTATTTGCGGGTGATACCGAAGCCATCGCTGATCTGCTGCGTATCAAGGGTATCGAGCCATCACCCGATATTGCCAGCGACAGCCCATTGATGATCAATCGCCCGGAGCGCTGCCTGGTTGAGGCTGTGGTTTCACCACACTGCGCCGCTATCGGCGAGGCACTCCGTGATTTCCGCTTCCGCGACCACTATGGTGCAGTGGTATTGGCTGTGGCCCGCCACGGCGAGCGTGTCCTGGGCAATCTGGGCAGCATTCACCTCGCGCCCGGAGACACCCTGTTACTGGAGGCGCGCCCTGAATTCGTCAGTCGCCAGCGGCTCAACAGGGATTTCCTCCTGGTCAACGCCCTGGATAAAGAGACCCCGCGCCACAGTCGCGCCCCGGTGTCGTGGATGATATTGGTCGCGATGATCGTTGCGGTCACCCTGGATTATATCAGCATGCTCAATGCCTCCCTGCTCGGCGCGGGGCTGATGGTGATGTGCGGCTGCTGCACTGCCAGCCAGGCGGAACGCAGTGTGGACCTGACGGTGCTGATCACCATCGGCGCGTCGCTGGCCCTGGGCGAGGCTCTGCTGAAAACCGGGGTGGCTACTTACCTGGCTGATTTCATTATCAGCTTCAGCGGCAATAATCCCTGGTTGCTGCTGATACTGGTCTATATCGCGGTCTCTGCACTGACCGAAGTCATCACCAATAATTCAGCAGCCGTAATCATGCTGCCCCTGGTGCTGGAAATGACTGAGAGAACGCAGCTCAGTCACGAACCTTTTGTCATGGTTATCATGATGGCTGCCTCAGCCAGCTTCGCTACCCCGCTGGGCTACCAGACCAACCTGATGGTCTACGGCCCCGGCGGCTATCGGTTTAGTGATTTTATCAAAATCGGCCTGCCGATGAATGTGGTCATAGGAATCGCCACCCTGTGCACCCTTCGCATCGCCTATGGCGCAACGCTCTAAAGTTTACTTCGCGTGGCAGGGCAAAACGGCCAAACCCGCGGTATTCGGCTCGGATCGGTGCAATATACCCAGCGTATGACCCGCAGGGTGTACCCAGGGGAAATAAACCCAACATTGTCGTTATTTCAAGAGTGGGATAGGATGAATTTCGGGCTGCCAGTCGGACCGTGAGATCCAATTTTCGAGGCAAACTGCGAACCAGGAAAAAGCCATCCGCCCGATGCGAGTAATGCACAATGACTGACTACCAGACCCTCTGCGTTTTGGCTGCCATCGCTTTCGGCATCGCTTTTTTGAGTGAAAAGCTGGTGCGCCTGCAGACCACCATCGCCATTACCTCGGGGGCGGTGATGATCTCGCTCATTATGCTGCTGCTGGGAAATACGGTGTACCCCGAACTGCGGGAATTCGCCCAGGATTTCCTGGGGACGATTGATTTTCCCCAGTTCGTGCTGGAGGGCGTGCTGGGATTCCTGCTCTTCGCCGGCG
>JAHEGP010000331.1 GCA_024645065.1 Cellvibrionales bacterium
GGGCCGCGGCCACCGCGCCAAGAACCTTGGCCTGGAATCCGTCCGGCATGCCCTGCCCCGCGAAGAACTGGGCCCCGCCGTTGGAAAGCTGAATGATGACGTCCGATCCCGCCTTGGCGGCGGCTTCCATGACTGCATTGGCGGTGTTGGTGCCGGTGACATTGACTGCCGGCAGGGCGTAGCCGCCTGCCTTGGCCGCGGCAACCACTGCCGTGTAATCTTCGCCGGTAACCACGCCGGGTTTCAGTGCTGGTCTTGTCTTCGTGCTCATTGGAGGATTCCTGTAGTTCGAAGTTGAGAGTGATCCCTGACAGGTGTTCACAGAGTTAAGGAATATAGCAGATAGTTTCTGCCAGGAGATATAGTACACCGCGAATGCCGGCTGCCGGACCCGGTAAAGCCTCTCTGCCAGGGCCTGTTAACCCTGAATCAACCCGATGGTCTGCAACGTTCTGATGCTCTCCGCCTTGAAGCGTTCAACCACCGCCTGGTTGTCCGCCTCCGGGCAAACCCGGTTCTTGAACACCCGGGGCCCGATGAACGCGCTGGTGAGCAGGTTGACGCAGAACACCTCGGGATCAATCGTCTGCGCCAACCCGGTTCCGGCAAACCGCTCCCTGATGCCACCGACAAGCTGGTCCCAATGGGGGTACATATGCCTGATATCACCTTCTGCCAGAAAATCCTCGATCCACATTTTCAGTAGCTCGGGATGCTCCAGCACAAATCGGTAGATATGCTCGATGCGCTCCGGCCGGGGCTGGTCCGCACTGAAAGCCTCCGCTATCTGGCTGGATGACCAGGCCTTCACCTCCGCGATGAGCCGGTCGCGACTGTCAAAATGGTAGTAGACCGTGGTCCGGTTTATCCCCATGGCCCTGGCCACCGCCGCAATCGACAGTGAGTCGACACCCCGTTCCGCAATCAGCCTCACAGCTGTTTCGATCATCTCGCTATGCGTGTCCCCGAAGCACTTGTTTCGACGCCGGGCCTTGATTCTGGGTGATGCCATAGGTGATGGGCCTGTTGAGACAAATTTAACGGTCGATAGCGGGACCATCGGCGGCGTGGCAATTTGGGCAAGGCCCCGGCGACAACACTGCCAAACGTCCCGCCCGGGCCTGTTTTCGTGCGAGCAGCCGCTCGTTGTACAAATTCTGGTCCTAAGCTAACCCTGACCGGAAACTTTTACAACACCTATGTTGTAATTCCTACATAGCTGTTGTAATTTTTAGCCACCTTGATCACCGTAACGATCGAGCGAGCCCCCCAGCTGGCAGCCAGTGGAGACAGGTCGATGAATGTAAGCACCCCGAAATTTGCGCCGGTATCCAAAGATGTCCTTGCCGCGATAGGCACCGACCCGGTACCGGCGGGCCCCTACTATCAGCCGGAGTATTTCGAACTGGAACGGGAGGCGATCTTCAAGCGCAGCTGGATCCAGATCGGCCATGCCTGCGAGATCCCCGAGCCGGGCAGTTTCATGGTCCGGCCGTTCGAAGCTGCGAACACCTCAATTCTGGTTACGCGGACGAAGGATGGCGCAATCAAGGCCTTTCATAATGTCTGCACCCATCGCGGCACCCAGCTGGTCGATGAGACCAGCGGCACGCGAAGCCGGTTCAGCTGCCCCTACCACGCCTGGACCTTCTCCAACGAAGGGGACCTCGTCTCCGCCCCTGATTTCGAGCAGTTTTATGTCGACAAGAACCAATGCAGCCTGCCCGCGATTGCCGTGGATGTCTGCGCGGGCTTTATCTTCATCAACCTGGATAAATCACCGTCCCAGTCGCTTGAGGAATATCTTGGCCCCCTGGCCGGGGAACTGGCCGGACTGCCCCATGCCGAAGCCACCGCGTTCTCGGAGTATGTGTACGAGGTGGCTGCCAACTGGAAATTGACCTACGACAATTTTCAGGAAAACTACCATCTGCGCTTCATCCACCCCCGCTCTGGCGAGGCCGCGGGGGGCCCTGAAAATCCCTTCGGTTATCCGGTAAAGTACGGTTTTCATGACCCGCACCGCAGCCAGACAATCTGGTCCAATCCGAAGCCCAGGATCACCCCATTTCAGGGCTTTGCCTTTGGCAAAACCGCGCAGTTTGTACTGCAGGACGGCTTCCGGCTGGATGCCAAGGAGTACTTCGGCATCTTCCCCAACCTGTTTATCCTGGGCACGGCGATGACCCCGTTCTCCCAGTTCATTCAACCCATTACACACAACAGGACCCGCAGCGTCATCCGCCTGTACTGGATTGGCGAAGACGACTCCGCCTCGAAACGGTTTGCGCGTGAAGCCGCCATGGCGACCGCACTGGATATCCACAGCGAGGACCGGGCGGTGATCGAAGCAGGCCAGCGGGGACTGGCCAGCGGCGCACTTTCACACATCCATTTCATGTCCCAGGAAGTACTTTGCCGCCACCTGTTCAACCAGGTAAACCAGCGGGTAGAAGCCTTCAAGGCGGAGCGCCTCGCCCGGGGAGGCGCCCTGTGACTGACAACGGATCGCTGTTGCCAGCCGGTTTCGAGGCGCTGGAACCCTATGTTGCCAACTGGGCAATCAAAGGTGCCAACAACCGGCTCCAGGCCCGGTTGAACAGCGAGGAGAGTGACCGGGTCGCTTTCTTCAGCGCCGCGAAAGAACTGGTACCTGCCGCGCTGGAACTACTGGACCAGAAGCCGCTGGACCAGTTTGACGAGAGGGAGGACCGGTTGATGGACCTCATCCTGAGCATCGCCCATGTCGGTTTGGCGGTCGAGGTGCAGCGGGACCAGGAGCCGCTGCATGCCAAATATGCCCGCTACATAACGATCGCCAGGGCCAGCGCGGACGACAACCCATAATGTGCATGCGGCGCCGCGGTTTGCAGCCCAACTCAGCGCCAGCCAGACCTTCAGCGACGGGCGGGGATGGTGCCAGGCGT
>JAHEGP010000332.1 GCA_024645065.1 Cellvibrionales bacterium
TACTATGCCGGCCCCTGCGACCATCGCGATATTGAAGCGTTTATCAAGATGCTTGAGACCGAGCTGGCCAGTCACAAAAGCTGGTGGCGACCCAGGCCGGTGGAACTGAAGCTCAACTAGCACCCAGCTGTCGCTACTGATTGGAAACCGCCTGGGGGGTGCTGCGATCGTAATCGTCGTAGTATCCCTCAGCTGCGGGGTGCAGTGGCAGCGCCAGCCCCAGTTGCATCGTTGCTCGCGAAATGAAAGCCGCACGATAATCGCTGCTGGCCAGCGCGTCACCCCCGGTCATCAGTAAATCCAGCAGCATTGCCACAGTCTCATCCGCTACCGAGGCGCTGGTCACCAGCGCCGCCGCCAGCCCGAGGGTCTTGAAGGACCTTACCTGGCCCGGATAGGTTCGCGCCGCGACCTCGAGGGGATAATAACTGAAATGATCGGCGGCAAGCTGTTTCAGTAAATTGCCGGACAGGGGCACAAACTCCAGATCATCCCGGCGCGCCGCCAGTGTTTGCAGCGCCGGAGCGGGCACCGCTTCGGTCAGGAACAGGGCATCGATATCGCCGGCTTCCAGCGCCAGGATTGCATTTGCCAGATCCAATTCCCGGAGTTCGGCGAAATCACCCACCTGCATTGCCGCGGCCTTGCCTATCACCCGGGCATTGACCCGGCTTCCCGATCCACGTTCGCCAATCGCCACACGGCGGCCACGCAGATCCCCAAGACTCTTGATGCCACTACCCCGCAGGGTCAGCAAGTGCACGGCCTCAGGCCACAAACTCGCCACTGCTCTCAGATCGGGATATGGCAGCAAGCCCTCCTCGGTCAAACCCTGGTAGAGCAGTTGTGCAACATCACTCTGCATCAGGGCGAAATCAACGGCACGACTCTTCAGATGCACAGCGTTGTCGACACTGCCCCGGGAATCGGCACTATAGAGCGATACGCCCCGCTCTTCCCCATACTGAGCGAGCGCAGCGCCAAAGACCTCGTAAGTGCCGCCGACTGGCCCGGAGGCGAGCAGGATTTTGCCTTCGAGGCGGGCATTGCGCAGGTCGACTTGTCGCACCGCCCGGCTCAACTCCTCTATGATAAGTGACTTACGAGGATCGCCCACGCGCTGCGATTGCAACAGTTTGCGAGCATCTGCCAAAACCGACTCGGGACTTCTGCCCTCGGGCATTGGCTCGCCCGATTTGGCCTGGTCAGCTTTTTGCTCCTCGGGTTGGTCGATCAATGCCCAGCCTTGCTGTGTATCCGGCTGAAAAGCAAAGCGTCCATGCACGTGCAACAAATCTCCGCGGGTATTGCCCCGGGATCGAAAACCCTCTATCCCCGCCTCGGTAGCGCCAATGGCAAACGCCAGGGTTCCGATATTGAGCCCTCTCCACGCCGTCAGACTGTAATCCTGCTGGAACTGGAGTTGGGCATCGTAGTAAACGAAAACCCCGGAGATGTCCTGCTCGATGTCCCTGAACGGGGCCGAACCAGCGCGATGGAAGCTATGCACCGTGAACAGGCCATTGGCAAAATTGCTGTCAAGACGCTGCTGTAATTCCCGCTTTAGCAACGCGGCGTCGGGCCCGCGTTCACAGCCCGCCAAGGCCAGCAGCAACATCACACACCATAGAATACGCCGCATCTAACGAAAGACCCCCTGCTGGCTTCCTGACTGCACCCTAGTAACTCAACCACGGCAACGCGAGATAGCCCTGGATAACCAGGGCATTGAGAAAATCGATAAAAAACGCGCCAACCAATGGCACCACCAAAAAAGCCTGGGGTGAAGGTCCATAGCGCTGGGTAAGCGCCTCCATATTGGCCACCGCGGTGGGGGTTGCCCCCAGGCCAAAGCCGCAGTGCCCCCCGGCAATTATGGCCGCATCATAGCTTGAGCCCATCACCCGAAAGGTAATGAAGCTGGCAAATAGCACCATACCAAGGGTTTGCACCGCCAGCATGACCAGCAAGGGACCAGCGAGGCTGAGCAGCTCCCAGAGCCTCAGCGACATCAGGGCCATTGCCAAAAAGATCGCGAGGGACACGAAGCCCAGCATATCCACAGTAGGACGGTGCAACTCCATGGCTGGCACCAGAATCGCCAGGTTTCGAATCACGACTCCCAGGAACAGGCACCAGATAAATCCCGGCAGGGTGAAGCTACCACCACTGAGGCTGGCCGCCAGCCACTGGCCGCCAATCAGGCATAACAACACGACGAACAGGGCCAACAGCAGGCTGTCGCTGCTGATACCGGTAGCGGTCGACTCAACCGCTACAGTCGCCTCCTGTTCCTGGCTGGAAGCCGCTTCAAGACGATGGGCACCGATCAGCCGGCCCGCCACCGGGCCGCCAATCAGACCACCAAGTATGAGGCCAAACGTAGCACAGGCCATCGCCAATTCCATAACCCCCGCAATATTCTGCACTTCGGCAAACTGGGCGGCATAGGCGGCACCGGTACCATGACCACCCGACAGGGTAATAGACGAACTCAACAAACCGACCAGCGGGTGCAGGTCCATGCCCATGGCAGCCGCCACCCCGAGCGCGTCCTGCACAATGAGATAGGCAAAACAGATACCGGCAAACAACAGCAGGCGAGGACCACCACGTGCCAATAGACGCAAATCGGCGCCCAGCCCGATAGTGGTAAAAAACACCAGCATCATGGGCTCTTTCAATGCCATGTCGAAAAGAATACTGAGGTCGAAACCGAGGAAAGCGACGGTGGTACCCACGGCAAACAACAGGCCACCCACGACGGGCACCGGAATATTGTTGTCACGGAGGAAGCGGACTCGGGACTGCACGGCGGCGCCAATAAACAGCACCGCAATCGCTGCGGTGAGGGTTTGGGTAGCATCAAGGTTAATCATCATAACCTGACTCCTGCTGCAAGCTACGGGGAGGTGTGTAGCGTTTCA
>JAHEGP010000004.1:0-8693 GCA_024645065.1 Cellvibrionales bacterium
TACACCAGATGCGATCGGCAGCCGATGTAGCCTAAAAATAAGGATGGTTTAACCTTTAACCGAGGCGGGGGGGCAGCACAGGCTATCGCAGGTGGAACTGCAAAAATCACGACTTTATGCGGGTGCCTGATCACCCGCCTGGTTCATGGCAATTATTTCCCGGTTGATCCAGTCCCGCGCCTCGTCAGTAATTTCCGCCGCCGAACGACCCTGGCTTGCAATGGGCTTACCGATGCTGACCGTAATCGTACCGGGTTGCTTGATCCATTGTTGGGGCGGCCAACAGCTGCCAGCGTTATGGGCTATCGGAAGGACCGGGACTCCTGCCTTGATTGCCAGATTAGCGCCGCCCCGGGCATAGCGACCGGCTTTGCCTGGTTCGGTTCGAGTGCCCTCCGGAAATACCAGGACCGAGAGCCCGGACTTGAGGCGCTGCTCGCCGACCAGCATCATTTGTTTAATGGCCTCTCGGGGTGCGCTACGGTCGATGGGGATGGGTTGCATCAAGCGCAGACCCCAGCCAAAACCTGGCATATCGAGCAACTCTGCTTTCAGAATAGTGGCTATGGGATGCAAGGTGAGCTGCAGGTAGTAGGTTTCCCACTGGCTTTCGTGTTTCGATAGCACCACAGTAGGACTGTTAGGAATATTTTCCAGGCCGTTGATCCGGTAGTGGATGCCGCAGGTTAGTCGCAGCCAGAACAGTGTAAATCGATTCCACAGCAATATATAAGGGGCGCGTACCGAGTACGGTAACCAGCGACCGATTACAAGACCGCTTACCCCAAACCAGGTGGTGGCCATTATATAACCCAGATAGAACAGGGCACTGCGAACGGCTAGCATGATGGACAACCGTGGAAGCCGCTGCTGGTGGGGGATAGTAAGGCTTCAGCCGCCTCGGCGAGGGACTCGTAGACTGCTATTTTGCGCAGCATTTCAGGGTCCGAATTTCTCAGTGTAGTAATGGTGTTACGCCCCTTGCCCGTCATTACCAGTATTGGCTTTGCATCGACTTTTATAGCGGCTTCAAGGTCTCTAAGACTATCGCCCACGACCGGAACGGATTGCAGCGAGGTACCAGCATGTTGTGCAATTTGTAGCAACAACCCTGGCTTCGGTTTACGACACGGGCAGTTATCATCGGGGCGGTGTGGACAATAGTAAATTCCCTCGATACTACCACCCAGATCGTGCACAAGCTGCTGGAGCTTTTCGTGCATCGCCTCGAGCTGCTGTAGCGAAAACAAGCCGCGCCCCAGCCCGGACTGATTGGTGGCGATGTAAATCCTGAAACCCGACCGGGACAGCCTGGCGATGGCCTCGATGCTCCCGGGTATAGGAAGCCACTCATCCACACTTTTGATAAAGTTATCGGAATCCTGGTTGATCACCCCGTCCCTGTCGAGGATCAACAGCTTCATTCAGACACCACATTTTGTAATTGCGACACATCGGCGATCCGCAGGAACAGCTGATTTAGCAATCCCAGCAGCTTAATCCGGTTTTGTCGCAGGGCCGGATCCTGATCCATAACCATGACATGATCAAAAAAGGCATCGATCGCCGGACGCAGTTGGGCCAGCGTTTGCAGTGCCTGGGTGTAGGATTGCTGCGCGCACAGTTGCGGAATTTCGGTCTCCATTTGCTGCAGCGCCAAATAGAGATTTCGTTCCTGTTCAAGTTGCAGTAATTCAGCCTTGACCTCGGTGGCGCTGTCTTCCGCCTGAGCTTTGGCAAGAATATTCTGGACCCGTTTGTTGGCCGCCGCGAGTGCCTCGGCCTCGGGCAAATGACGAAAATGCTCGACGGCAGCGACACGTAAACTGATATCGTAGGGATTATGCTCCCATTGGGTATTCCCCTGGACCACTTTCTGTACCGCCATAACCGTGTTGGTAGCGACGCCCGCTTCCTGGTACAGGGCCCGGTAGCGATCGAAAATAAAGTTTGAAACATCCGCTTCGACCCCGGCATTGCCGAGCTTGTCGCCGTAAGCCTGCGCTGCTGCATGTATCAGTCGATTCAAATCCAGCGAGCTATAGCTGTTCTCCTTAATGATTCTGATTACGCCCAGTGCGGCGCGGCGAAGGGCATAAGGATCCCTGGAGCCGCTTGGCGGCTGATTGATGCCAAAGATGCCAACCAGGGTGTCGAGGCGCTCGGCAAGGGCGAGTGCATTGCCGCAGGGGCTGGCGGGAAGCTGGTCTCCCGCGTATCTTGGCAGGTATTGCTCCTTGATGGCTGTTGCCACGGCCATGTCTTCGCCATCGTGGCGGGCATAGTAATAGCCAGCGGTGCCCTGCAGTTCGTCAAATTCGAAGACCATTTCTGAAACCAGGTCACACTTGGCCAACAAGGCTGCGCGCTCGGCTAACCAAGGATCGCAACCGATCTGGCTGGCAATGGATCGTGCCAATTCAGCCACCCTGAGCGACTTGTCCCACAGGCTGCCGAGCTGTTGTTCGAAAATGACATCCTTCAGCCGCTCCCGGCGTGATTCAAGAGACTGCTTGAGGTCTGTCTGGTAGAAAAACGCGGCGTCGGCCAATCGCGGGCGGATAACCTTCTGGTTGCCCTCGATAATCTGTCGCGGATCCTTTGAATCAAGGTTGGCGACAAAGATAAAGTGGGGTTGCAGCTTGCCGTCATCATCGACCACGTGGAAGTATTTCTGGTGAGATTTCATCGATGAGATCAAAGCCTCGGCGGGCACTTGCAAAAAGCGCTCGTCGAATTGTCCCGCCAGGGCGACGGGCCACTCGACAAGGGCGGTAACCTCGTCCAGCAGCCCATCATCGATAATGGCACGGCACCCTATTTCCCGGGCTTTGGCTTCAACCTGGGTGCGAATGATAGTGCGGCGTTGGTCGAAATCAGCGATCACCTTACCGGGAGTTTGCAGCGTTCCCGCATAGTCAGAAGGTCGCACAACCGGCAATGGCGCAGGATGATGGAAGCGATGGCCTCGGCTTTGCTTGCCGGAATCGATCCCCATGATTCTTGAAGTAAGTACTTGCTCACCTAATAACATCAAAATCCAGTGGACGGGTCGCACAAACTCATCCCGCAGCGCACCCCAGCGCATCCGCTTCGGGATGGGAAGTGTCTCCAGTGTCTCGGCTACCAGCCCGGGCAGTGCCTCGCTGGCGCTGATTCCGGGTGCCACCCAGCGGTGCACCAGGCGCTTGCCTCTGGCGGTTTCGGCCAGCTGCAGCTGGTCGAGGGACAAGTTGTTTTTTCGGGCGAATGCCTGGGCTGGCCTGGCGGGACTTCCGTCGTCGTTAAAAGCGACGGACTCCGGGGGGCCAAGAATTTCCCGGGCCTGGTCGGGGGCTTGTAGATCGAGTTGATTTACCAGCACGGCGATGCGTCGCGGTGTAGCAAACCATTCAATCCTGCCAAACTCCAGCCTGTTGGCCTCGAGGCCCTTGCGGATGCTGTTGCGAAAAGCAAGCCCAAGTTCCTTCAGTGCTTTGGGGGGTAATTCCTCGGTGCCTATCTCGACCAGGAAATCCTGCTGCTTCACGCTGATGCCTCCGCGTCGGATGGGGATAAGAGCTGTCTCACTTCGTCGCTGGCGAGGGGAAACCCGAGTTCCTCCCGGGACCGGTAGTAACAGTTGGCGACACTCCGGGCCAGGGCCCGAACCCGCAGGATATAACGCTGCCGCTCAGTTACTGAAATGGCGTGGCGGGCGTCAAGCAGATTGAAAGTGTGGGAAGCCATCAGCACCTGCTCATAGGCTGGCAGTGGCAGGTTGCGCTCCACCAATTGCTGGCAGGCGCTTTCAGCCTCGGTAAAGGCCTGGAGCAGGAAATCGACATTGGCATACTCAAAGTTGTAGGCGGATTGTTCAACTTCATTCTGATGGAAGACATCCCCGTAGGTGACGACGCCATCGGGCCCTTCTGTCCAGACCAGATCATAGACGCTGTCAACCCCCTGCAAGTACATGGCGATACGCTCCAGGCCGTAGGTTATCTCTCCGGTAACCGGAAAGCATTCGAGACCGCCAACCTGCTGGAAATAGGTAAACTGGGTGACCTCCATGCCGTTCAACCAGACCTCCCAGCCCAGGCCCCATGCCCCCAGTGTGGGAGACTCCCAGTTATCCTCGACAAAGCGAATATCATGTACCAGAGGATCTATACCGAGGCTCGACAGCGATTGCAGATAAAGCGCCTGGATATCAAGTGGCGAGGGTTTCATCACCACTTGAAACTGGTAGTAGTGCTGGAGTCGGTTGGGGTTTTCACCGTAGCGACCGTCGGTGGGTCGCCGGCTGGGTTGCACGTAAGCGCTGTTCCAGCTTTCCGGACCTATGGCGCGCAAAAACGTCCCCCAGTGGAATGTGCCTGCACCAACCTGCATGTCCAGTGGTTGCAGCAGTACACAGCCCTCCTGTGCCCAGAATTCCTGCAGGGCAAGTATCAGGCCCTGGAAGGTTTTGACGTTTGCATTGATTTTTGTGCTCACCCTTGCCTCTTTTGTTATTACAAAAACGGGCCATTATAGCCCGAGCCGCGCGCTTACTTAACAAGGCGGCGTGCCTAAATTGCTGAAATCAACTGGTTTCGCTACCATGCCTCGGGATTCAGCAATGGTCGTCGACAATGAAATTCAAAAGCGCTCTGGTAAAAGGCTTGTTCGGTTTTATCGGCGTTTTGCCCCTGTCTTTCATTCGCATGCTGGGTTACCTGCTGGGCCGCATGATGTGGTGGACCAAAGGGCGCGAGGCCAGGGTAACCCTGCGTAACATCGAACTGTGTTTACCGGGTCTTGAGCCTGCGGAGCAACGACGACTGGCGCGTGAATCCCTGGTCCACACGGCCCAGGGTGGTTTCGAGCTGATCAAGGTATGGATGCAGCCCAACGAGAGAACCGCCGCCAAAATCGTGGCGGTGAAAAACCGGGAACTGTTTGACCGCGAGCTGCACTCGGATAAAGGCTTGCTGCTGCTGGTGCCCCATCTCGGCAATTGGGAGGTGGTTGCCCTCTGGTGCGCCCGCCACCGCGAGATAACAGCCCTCTACCAGCCGCCCAAACAGGTGCTACTGGAGCCTATTATCAAACAGGCCAGGGAGCGAATGGGTAACAAACTCTACCCCACCGACGTCAGCGGCGTCAGGGCGGTGCTCAAATCGTTAAAAAAGTCCGGCTTCACCGGAATCCTGCCAGACCAGGAGCCTGACCCGGAGAGTGGTGAATTTGCATCCTTCTTTCGCAACCCGGCGCTCACCATGACCCTGGTGCACGGATTGGCCAGCCGCACTCACTGCCCCGTTCTCATGGCCTACGGACATCGGGTGCCCGGTGGTTGGGAAATCGTATTCCGATTGCCGCTCGGCAATATCGGCAGCCCGGAACTCGAGGAATCCCTGTGGTCTTTGAACCGCAGTGTCGAAGCCTGCATCATGGACTGCCCCGAGCAATACCAGTGGGAATACAAGCGATTCAAGAAACGCCCCGAGGGCCTGCCCAGGGTTTACTGATTCTGGCGGGTGCCGCAAACGGTCAAAGATTTCTCACGGCAAACCAGCTGACCAACCCGACTGATACCAGGAACGCAAACAACAAACCAGCCGCCTTTTTACGATAGTGTTTGCTCAGTTGCGAAGGGTCGTTGGTAGAAAGGATGAAGGCCTGGTTGGACGCGGGTTTTGCCAGCATATGAAGATCCGCCGGGTTATAGTGATCCTCGATGTAGGCCCTGGCCTGGCGCGCGGCCTGGTGCCTTGCCAACTCCCACTCAGCCTGGTCGACAACACCGTTGCCGTCCCGGTCGAATCGCTCCAGCAACCTGGCCTGGTCTTGTTTCCAGCTGGCGAGTAGTGCTGCTTTGTGCTCCTCTGCCTGCTGTTGGGCGTTTTTGGCGTGAATGGTATGGAACCAGCCGATGGCGTACAGTGGTTGGCCCGGGTGGATACGGCGCTCGGTATATCGGTAACGCTGGCGCCGCAAGCGCCCCAGGAGCGATGTTTTCTGGGTTCGCGCCGGGTGGCGGTTGTAACCGCTCCAGGTTTTACTATGGGAAGTGGTGACGTCACTATGGCGGGGGTCTACCAGGCATTCACCGCTACTGTCATAGAGTCGGAAATGCTGTTCGCTGCCGCCCTGCTCCACGATGACCCAGCGGCTCGATCTGCCACCCTTGTAGCGTTCGATCCTGTAATCGTACCAGACGCACCTGGTGCCGGTTAAAGGCGCAAAAACAGCTTGTTCCTGCACTGTGTCAGCGATCCCAAGCAGCTCGACATAGCCCTGGTGCGCGGAGCGAATTCTGGAAGTCGGGATATTCTCGATGGTGCGGGCTTTCTTGAGACTGGTAAACGTCGCCGCCAGTAAACCCAGGGCGAATACCGCAAATGCTGCGACCAGGATCCCTTCGATCATGGCTCAGGGTTGGGCAAAGAGTGACTTCACATTGACATCGGCGATTGCAGCCTCGCTGAATTCGAGCATCTGGAAGGGTTTGAATTTGAATAGCCGGGCAAGAATGAGGTCGGGAAATTGCTCGATCCGTACATTGTTGTTGTTCACGGCCTCGTTGTAGGTTTCGCGCCGATCTGCGATTGCA
This sequence comes from Cellvibrionales bacterium, assembly GCA_024645065.1. Classification (GTDB taxonomy): domain Bacteria; phylum Pseudomonadota; class Gammaproteobacteria; order Pseudomonadales; family JAHEGP01; genus JAHEGP01. Next base: position 6,581 of record JAHEGP010000004.1, read on the forward strand.
TTTTCGAGCCCGCTGATACGTTGTTGCAAGTGCTGGAAAGTGTCATTGGCTTTTAGTTCGGGGTAGCCTTCTGCAAGCGCGAACAACTGGCCCAGCTCCCGGCGCAGGCCGGTCTCGGCTTTGCCAAGCTCCTGCATATTGCCGCTGGTCTGGGCGGCGGCTACCCGCTGCCGGGCGCTGATAACTTTTTGCAGGGTTTCCTGTTCATAACCCATGTATTGCTTGCAGGTTTCCACCAACTTTGGCAGTTCATCGTGGCGTTGGCGCAGCAAGACGTCGATGTTGGCCAGATGCTTGGCAACGGCGTGCTTTAATTCCACCAAACCGTTGTACAGGGTGATGCCGTACACGGCTATGATCAATAAAACCACCAGCAAAATAATGGCACCAATACTCATTTACCCGCCCTCACAATAGTCGCTACAAGTATGGTGCTGCACCGACGATGCTGCAACCGCGGTGGCGGATTTCAAGGCTTGGCACCAACCAGGCAAGCAACATTTCTTTGGCCCTGGCTGAGATCGCCATAACGCCAATCCTCGCGATAAAAAACCAGTTGCAGATATTTGAACAAGTCAGCCAATTCGCCTTTTGCCAGCAAATATTCCGCGCTTGCGGGGCCTTCTGGCGAAATTTTATCGCGCGTAAACGTCTGGTAGTACAGCAGGCCACCTGAGCACAGGGCGTCCTGCAACCGCGGGCACAGGGGCCGATGCAGATAGTGACTGCAAACAATCACGTCATACCTCTGCTCGGCCTGCCAGTTGTGCTCCAGATCGCAGCGGTGAGTCACGATCGGCAATTGCTCACGTGCGGCGTAATCGGCCAGCTTTGCCAGCGCCACGCTTGAGGCATCGAGAGCATCAACCTGCAAGCCCTCGCGCGCCAGCAGCAGCGCATTGGCTCCCAGGCCACAGGCAAGGTCCAGGGCCCGACCGCGACCAGGCAGCAGGTGAACATTGGCGGTTAGCACGTAGGCGGGGTTGCCGGGCTTGGTCGCGCTGGCAAAGCGCTGGTTCCACTTTTCTCCGGGATTGTGTTTCATCAGCGGCGCCAGAACATGGGTGTGAATAACACCAGCAGTGTGAAGATCTCGAGCCGTCCCAGGAGCATGGCAAGGCTCATCGCGGCCTTGGCCACTGCACTGGTCTCGCCGTAGTTGGCTGCCACATCGCCCAGGCCGGGTCCGAGATTATTGAGTGTGGCAGTGGTGGCGGAAAAAGCGGTTTCGTAGTTCATGCCGGTTCCCAGCAAGACCAGCAAAATGCAGCCGAACGACAGCATATAAACCGCAAAAAAACTCCAAACTGCACTTACGACCTTGGCCGGCACCCGGCGGCGGCCCAGCTTCAGCGGTATGATGGCATTGGGGTGAATCAATTGTGAGAGTTCACGTACACCCTGGCGGAAAATGAGCAATATTCTCACAGCTTTCATACCCCCACCGGTGGAACCGGCACACCCACCCATAAAGGAGGTCAGCAGGAGCAGCAGCGGCAGGAAGGTCGGCCATTTGGAAAAGTCGGCGGTGGTGAAGCCGGTGGTGGTTGCGATAGAGATGGTCTGGAAGATACCGTGGACCAGTGCTTCCCCGGGCTCCAGTACCCTGGACCAGGCCAGATAAGCACAGCAGATGACGCAGACACCGGCGATCACCGTGAGGTAAAACCGGGTTTCAGGATCCCGCAGGTACTGGATTATGCTATGGCGTTGCCAGGTGACGAAATGCAGGGCGAAGTTAATGCCGGCGATTAGCATAAAAATACTGCAGATCATCAGGATGGTTGCGCTTTCAAAGTAACCGATGCTGGCATCATGGGTTGAGAAGCCACCGATGGCGACGGTTGAAAATGCATGGCAAACCGCATCGAAAACACTCATGCCGGCAAACCAGTATGCGACGCTGCAGGCGACAGTCAATGTGACATAGATTGCGAACAGGGCCTTGGCAGTCCCGGTAATGCGGGGGGTCATCTTGGTGTCTTTAATTGGTCCGGGGGTTTCGGCGCGGTACAGCTGCATGCCCCCGATGCCTAACATCGGTAATATGGCGACGGCAATTACCACAATCCCGATACCGCCCAGCCACTGCAGCTGCTGGCGGTAGTACAGT
>JAHEGP010000004.1:8703-32166 GCA_024645065.1 Cellvibrionales bacterium
ATCGATCTGGGCAGGGTATCGAGACCAGTGATAACGGTGGCCCCGGTGGTGGTGAGACCGGATATCGATTCGAATATCGCCTCGACTCCCGACAGGTGAGGCTCCGATACGGTCAACATAAACGGTACCGATCCGGCAATTCCGAGCCCCAGCCAGAATAGAGCAGTAATCAGGAAGCCGTCGCGAATTCGCAGTTCCCTGCGATCGCGAAAAGTGGGCAACCAGAACCCCAGGCCGGATACGAGTATGATAACAAACGCATAGCTAAATACGGCGTGCTCGCCATCACCGTACCAAAGGGATACGCCCAGTGGCACCAGCATGGTCGCACTGAATATCATCAGCAGTGCACCGAGAACGCGGAGGCTGGTGGCGAGCCGCATAAAATCTCCCGTCTAGAAAAAGGTAAAACCGACCTGGAACAGTTTTTCAACCGCTCTGATTTTCGATTTATCGACGAAGAATAGAATCACGTGGTCATCAGTTTCGATAATCAGGTCGCGATGGGCAATGAGAACCTTGTTGTTCCTGACCACAGCGCCTGTGCTGACCCCTTCGGGAAGGTTGATTGCGTCCATTCGCCTGCCGACGACCCGGGAGCTGTCGCGGTCGCCATGGGCAATCAGTTCAATCGCCTCGGCTGCCCCCCGGCGCAGCGAGTGTACATTGGCCACGTCTCCCCGACGCACATGGGTCAGCAAGGTACCGATTGCAATTTGCTGCGGCGAGATTGCGACGTCGATCTCGCCACCCTGCATCAGGTCGACATAGGCCGGACTGGTGATCAAGGTAATAACCGTGTGGGCCCCGAGACGCTTGGCGAGCAGTGAGGCCATGATATTAGCTTCGTCGTCATTGGTGAGTGCACAGTAGACATCGCAGTCTTCGATATTTTCAGATACCAGCAGATCCTTGTCGGAGGCGCTGCCATTGAGGACGATGGTGCGCTTCAAATCCTCTGACAGGAAGCGACAGCGATCATAGTCTTTCTCGATCAATTTAACGTTAAAGCGCCGTTCGATATTGCTGGCCAGGCGATGCCCTATATTGCCGCCTCCAGCAATAATGATGCGCTTGTAGTTGTGGTCGAGTTTGCGCAACTCTCCCATCACTTGCCTGATATGTTCGCGGGCAGCAATGAAAAACACCTCATCACCCACCTCTACCACAGTATCGCCCTCGGGCAGAATGGCCTGGCCCCGGCGAAATATGGCGGCGACCCTGGTATCGACACCCGGCATGTGTTTGCGAATTACCTGCAATTCTTCACCCACCATGGGCCCGCCGTAATAGGCCTTTACCGCGACCAGCTGAACCTTGCCGCCTGCGAAATCCAATACCTGCAAAGCCCCGGGATAGTCCAGCAAGCGACTGATGTGCTCGGTAACGATTTGCTCCGGGTAAATGATGACATCGATCGGGAAACCGCCCTCGCCAAACAGCTTGCTGTTGGAGGCGAAATCCGGTGACCGAATGCGACTGATCTTGGTTGGCGTATTAAACAGCATATCCGCGACCTGACAGGCCACAATGTTGGTTTCATCGGATGCGGTAACCGCTACCAGCATATCGGCGTCTTCACCGCCGGCATTGCGAATGACCTTGGGGTGTGCGGCGTGGCCGGTTATGGTGTTGATATCGAGGCGATCCTGCAGTTCACGCAGGCGCTCGCCATTGCTGTCCACCAGAGTAATGTCGTTGCGTTCATTGGCGAGGTGCTCCGCCAGGGTTCCGCCGACCTGACCGGCGCCGAGAATAATGATCTTCATGGCTTACGGGCCTTGATTTGCAGCATGTTCAGCGGGCTCTGTTTTTTCCATTAGGGCATAAAAGAAGCCATCATTGGCTCCCGTCTCGGGTAGCAACTGGCGGCCCCAGCGGCTTGCGATACCCCAGGTAGTGCTGACAGGTAACAACTTTACATCCGTCTTCCCGGTTGCAAACGCGCCAACAACCCCATCATTCTCCTCCTGGAAAACAGAGCAGGTAGTATAGAGCAACAAGCCGCCGCTGCGCAGGAGGGGCCACAGCGCTTCGAGTAGGTGGCTCTGTAACCGAACCAGGCGGCTGATATCGCTGGCTTTGCGTAGCAGCTTGATATCCGGATGTCGGCGTATCACACCGCTGGCGGAGCAGGGTGCGTCGAGCAGTATTGCATCATAGGGCTCGCCATGCCACCACTGCTTGGGTTGGGTGGCGTCACCCGCAATAAGGTTGGCGGAGAAGTTCAGCCGGGAGAGATTCTGTTGCACCTGTTGCAGCCTCCGTCGATCAATCTCCACCGCATCCAGCCAGGTGCCCGATCCCACCAGTTCGAGCAGGTGGCCGGTTTTTCCCCCGGGTGCACAACAGCAATCAAGGATGCGGGAATCATTCCGGGCGCGTAATAGGGGGGCGACAAGTTGTGACGCCTCATCCTGTACGCTGCAGGCGCCCTCGTTAAAACCGGGCAGCTCAGACACATCACAAGCGGTTTCGAGGATGACGCCGGTGGCGCTAAACCGGCAGGGACGCGCACCAATACCGGCACCTTTCAACTGCAGAAGGTAGCTCTCCCTGCTGCAATGGCGCTGGTTGACCCGCAAGGTCATTGGTGCGGCTGTATTGTTGGCGTCGACAACCGCTTCCCAGTGCTGCGGCCATTGTTGTTTCAGCTTGTCCAGGATCCAGCGAGGGTGAGCTTTGGCTTCGGCTTCCAGCAGTTGCCGGGCCAGGGAATCTGCTTCGCGCTGGTACTGCCGCAGCACACCGTTGACAAATGACCTGGCCCAATTTTTGTTCAGCTGTCGGGTGGCCGCTACGGTTTCAGAAATAGCGGCGTGGTCTGGAATTCGGGTGTACTGGAGTTGGTAAAGGCCGAGCAACAGTAATGCCTGGATGTCTGCATCCTTGTTTTTTAGCGGTTTACTCACCAGCAGGTCGAGCAAGCCCTGCAGGCGCGGATAAAAGCGACAAACACCGTAGCAGAGCTCTCCCAGTAGAGGCTGGTCACGGGGATGTACAGTCGCTGCTGCTGCTGGCAGTAAGCGGGTCAGGGAACCTTTGTGCTGCAGTAGATTGGCCAGAGCCCTGGCCGCTGCTACCCTGGGGCATTCAGGCCTGGGCATCGCAGAACCTGCTGCCTGGGGCGAACAGGGCATGCCTACCGTTCAGAATCGCCGCTGCCGCCAGCGGCTTGCCGCCGGGAAGTTGCAGCCGGGTGAGCAACAGGCGGCCGCTGCCGCATGCAACCTCGATGCCGGTTTTGTTGGCGGCGATAATCGTCCCCGCCGGGCTGGGGTGGGCTGCGTCGGTTGCAGCAGCCATCCAGATTTTTATGCGCTCCCCGGCCAGCCAACTGGAGGCAACGTTGGCCGAACAAAAAGCCCGAATCTTGCGGGCAATGGTAGCTGCGGGTTGCGACCAGTCGATCCAGGCCTCTTCCCGCCCAAGCTTGGCTGCATAGCAGCTCAATGAGTCATCCTGGATTTGGCAGCACTGTGTCCCCTGCCCCAGCTGATCGAGTGTCGCCAGCAGTGCTTCGCTGCCCAGTCGAGCAAGCTCTTGCCGCAGGCTATCTCCAGTGGTTTCCTCATTGATCGGGCAGCTGCGTTGGCACAGCATGGGGCCGGTGTCGAGTCCTGCGTCCATCTGCATTATGGTTACGCCAGTCTCCCGGTCACCTGCGGCAATGGACCTCTCTATCGGGGCCGCACCGCGCCAGCGCGGGAGCAGAGAGGCATGGACATTGATGCAACCCAGCCGTGGTGTCTCCAGAATCGCAACCGGCAGGAGCAGGCCATAGGCCACAACCACCATCACGTCGGCATTAAGGGATTTCAGTTCAGATTGTGCATCTACCGATTTCAGGCTGGCCGGTTGAAACACGGGCAGGTGGTTTTCTACAGCGCACTGTTTAACCGGTGGGGGCCTGGTTTTTTTGCCCCTGCCGGCTGCCCTGTCAGGTTGGGTATAGACACCCACGATCGTTTTGTCGCTCTCCAGCAGCGCCTGCAAATGTTGGCGCGCAAACTCGGGGGTGCCAGCAAAAACAATGCGCAAGGTTTTGCCAGAGGAGGTTTCGTTGACCATGGAGTCAGAGTATCAGGCCTTGCTGCGTTGCTGCTTAAGCAACTTGTTGCGAATGCGCTGGCGTTTGACGGTGGAGAGGTAATCGACGAAAAGCTTGCCGTCGAGATGATCGATTTCGTGTTGCACGCACACGGCGAGCAGTCCTTCTGCTTCAAACTCCTGTTGCTCCCCGTTGCGATCCTGCGCTGTCACCCTGATTGCCCTCGGCCGAATGACGGTCTCGTAAAAACCCGGTACCGAGAGGCAGCCTTCATCGTAAGTCTCGGCTTGAGGGTCGAGCACCTCCACCTCGGGGTTGATCAGGACCAGAGGCTGGTTCTTCTCCTCTGAGAGGTCGATAACGATTATCCTGCGATGCACATCGACCTGGGTTGCCGCCAGGCCAATGCCGGGTGCCGCGTACATGGTTTCGAACATATCATCGACCAGTCGCATGGTCGTGGCGTCAACCGTCTCCACCGGCTCTGCCCTTTTGCGAAGCCTTGGGTCGGGGAATTCGAGTATTTCCAGGATAGCCATAGCAAGATTGTGATCAACTTCCAGCAAGTTCTAGTGAAAATCAAAGTTGCGCTGCTAAGCTTATGTCAGCAGAGCGAATAGTGTGTGCCAGCTGAAAAACAGCAGAGCGCACGATGAGTGCTATATTATACAGGTCAGGCAAGAAAATCGCTTAATAAAGTGGCATTGGCCTGGTCCTGCTAACAACAACTTGAATAAAGGAATACCGGTATGAAAAAGTGGCTATTCGGGTTAGCGGCCGCCCTGGCGATGGGAGTGTCTGCCATTGCGGCCGATGTAGCGTTAAACCCGGATCATCCCGACAAGTACATGGTGGTCAAGGGCGACACCCTCTGGGATATTTCCGGTCGATTCCTGCAGAAGCCCTGGCTTTGGCCCGAAATCTGGCATGTCAATCCACAGATTGCCAATCCCCACCTGATCTATCCGGGCGACTTGCTTTCACTGGTTTACGTGGATGGCAGGCCTCGCCTCAATGTCACCCGCGGCGCAATGGGCAACACGGTTAAATTGAGTCCCACCATGCGTAGCGAGCCTAACGACAATGCCATTCCAGCCATTCCCCTCGACAAGATCAATGCTTTTTTAACCCAGAGCAGGTTTGTAGAGCCGGGCGAACTGGCTGCTGCGCCTTACATTCTGGCTGGGGATGAGCGCAACATAATCTCGGGAGTGGGAGACGAAGTTTACGCCCGCGGCAACTTTGCTGCGAACCAGGGAAGTATTTTCGGCTTGTATCGCGAGGGCACCATGTATCGGGACCCGGTGACCGGAGAGGCCCTGGGTATTCAGGCCATCGATATTGGCGAAGCCAAGAAGATTTCCCAGGATTACGATATCGCAACCCTGGTACTTAACCGCACCACCCAGGAAGTTCGCAATGGCGATCGTCTTCTGCCAAATGCCAATAAGCCCCTGGTGGCGACTTTTCATCCCAGTGCCCCACCCCGTCCGGTGTCGGGCGTCCTAATGGATGTTCAGGGTGGTGTGACCCAGATTGGCAGCATGGATATAGTGATGGTGAACCTCGGTGCGCGCGAGGGCCTGTCAGCCGGTAACGTGATGTCGATCTACAAGCTGGGTGAAACGGTGCGCGATGATGTGGCGGATACTTTGGTAAAACTTCCCAATGTAAGGGCCGGGCTGTTGATGTTTTTCAGTGTAGAAGAAAAAATGAGCTATGCCCTGGTGCTGAAAACTTCTCGTCCCCTGCGCGTGGGCGACCGGGTCGAAATGCCCTGAAACCACTGGCAACCAGAGCCCTGCTAATCCAGTTTCACAACCAGGCGGGGCATAGCGCGGTCTCTGTTAAGGCCTCCTGGTAGCTTTGTAATCACAGAACACTCCTGTCCAGGGTCAAGGATGACGAATGGATACCCCGAAACAACTCCTTTGTTTGTTACTGCATTCCCGCACTGCTGTGGGACTTGCTGTCATTGAGCCGCTGCTCGACCGCTTTTCATCGGTTGAGGAGTTTTGGAATGCCTCAGCTCAGGCTCTTGTGGTAGATGCCAGCCATGCGGTTAACCGCAACCTCCGTGAATTGTGCCGGGAAGCTGATAGTGGTGAGGGATGGCAGCAGGCCCAGCGCTGGCAGGAACAGTTGAACCGTGCCGGCATCAGTTTACTCTGCCCCCAGGACCCGGATTATCCGGAGCTACTGCGTCAGTTACCAGATCGACCCGGTGCCATCTACGCGCGGGGTAATCCCGCTGCCCTGGCGTTACCTCAGATAGCGGTGGTAGGAAGCCGCAATGCAGGGCGCAGTGGCCTGCAACTGGCGGCCAGCTTTTCAGGTGAGCTTGCGTCCGCCGGTTTTGTCATTACCAGCGGACTGGCGTTGGGAATCGACGGTGAGGCGCACCGTGGAGCGCTGTCCGTCGGTGGTGTCACTGTGGCCGTGCTGGGAAGTGGCATCGACCGCATCTATCCCCAGCGACACAGATCGCTGGCCGAGCAGGTCTCCCAACAGGGAGCACTGCTCAGCGAATTGCCATTGGCAACTGCTCCATTGCCACGCCATTTTCCCATGCGTAATCGTATCCTGGCGGGAATGAGTCTTGGCACCCTGGTAATCGAAGCGGCGGCCCGCAGTGGTTCATTGATTACAGCGCGGTTGGCGTTGGAATATAACCGCGAGGTGTTTGCAGTGCCGGGGTCGATCCACAATCCGAACAGCAAAGGCTGCCACCAACTGATTCGGGATGGAGCCAAGCTGGTCGAGACGGCCGAGCATATCGTTGAGGAGTTGGGTGCTTTCCTGCAGTTACTGAAAAATCCTGCGACCCTGTCACCGCAAACGACCGGGGGCGAGGTCCCGCTGGAGCCGCATCTTGCCAAATTACTCGAGGGTGTGGATTATCATCCCACCGCTTTCGATGCCCTGATTGCGCGCACGGGGTTCCCCAGTGATCGCCTGGCGGCTTATCTGCTGGAACTGGAATTGGCCGGCTGGCTGGAATCCCGTTCCGGTGCGTGGCAACGTATTCGTTGATGGCTGCCGGACCTGGCCGGGCAAACGACTTGCAAGCCCTGTGACTTCTGGTTAACTTGCGAGCGGGATCGGCTAGTCAAGGCTACTTCCCCGGGCCTGGAGCCGTTGTTGAAACCCGGAAAACAAGATTGTGCTGCGGTGTCGAATTCAGGATTGGTTGAGGGGTGATGAATACTTATCGTTTGTCCGTTGCGTCGCGCGCCCTGCGCCGGGGAGGTGTCATTGCCTATCCGACGGAAGCGGTATGGGGCCTGGGCTGTGATCCTGCCAACGAGCTTGCATTGCGGCGAATACTGGCGCTGAAGCAGCGGGATCCCCAAAAGGGGCTTATTCTTGTCGCGGCCGGTGCGGAGCAGTTTGCAGCCCTGTTGGCGCCCCTGTCTCTGGCGCAGCGCGACCAGTTGGCGGCGAGTTGGCCAGGGCCAACGACCTGGTTGATCCCGCATCACGGCCTGGTACATCCGCTGGTGCACGGGCGTTTTGCCAGTGTGGCACTGCGGGTGAGTTGCCATCCCCTGGTCGTGGCGTTGTGCAACAGCTTTGGTGGTCCGGTAGTGTCGACCTCTGCCAACCCGCAGGGCCGACCGCCGGCAAAAACCGACATCACGGTTCGGCGCTACTTCGGTGGTGCCCTGGATTATGTGCTGCAGGGTGGTCTCGGGGGGAATGCCAGAACCAGCGAAATCAGGGATCTGGTGTCCGGCCAGATCATCAGACCGGGGTGAGAAGATATGACGACAATCGATGTTGAACAGGTAAAGCGCTGGTTATTGGACCTGCAGGACAATATTTGTGAGGGTCTCCAGCAAGAAGACGGGGCAGCGACGTTTCAAGAGGATGCCTGGCAGCGCCCTGGCGGAGGAGGTGGTCGCACCAGGGTTATTGCCAAGGGGGCTGTCATTGAGAAAGGCGGAGTGAACTTCTCGGATGTATCTGGTGATACGCTGCCTCCCTCGGCGACCGCTAATCGGCCGGAACTCACGGGTGGCTCCTTTCGCGCCATGGGTGTATCGTTAGTCATTCACCCGGATAATCCCTATGTGCCAACATCCCATGCCAACGTGCGCCTTTTTGTTGCATACAAAGAAGGTCAGGATCCGGTTTGGTGGTTTGGAGGTGGTTACGACCTGACCCCCTATTATCCCTTTGAAGAGGACTGTCGCCGTTGGCACGAAGTGGCCAGGCAGGCTTGTGAGCCTTTTGGAGCGGATGTCTATCCACGCTACAAAAAATGGTGCGACGACTATTTTTATCTGCCACACCGCGGTGAAACCCGCGGCGTCGGTGGGCTGTTCTTTGATGATGTCAATCATTGGGATTTTGCCACCAGCTTTGCCTTTGTCCAGGCTGTGGGCGAAAGCTATCTGTCGGCGTATCGCCCCATACTATCGCGTCGCAAGCACATTGCCTTCGGCGAGAGAGAAAAGAGTTTTCAGCTTTATCGTCGAGGTCGCTACGTCGAGTTCAACCTGGTTTATGACCGCGGCACTATTTTCGGCCTGCAAAGCGGTGGCCGAACCGAGTCCATCCTGATGTCGTTGCCGCCCCAGGTCTCCTGGCGCTACGACTGGCAGCCCGAGCCGGATAGTCCGGAGGCCGAGCTCTATGCCAATTTCTTGCGGCCAAGGGACTGGATTGTGAACAATGACTGATCGCTATGCCGTATTTGGCAATCCGGTTGCGCACAGTCTGTCTCCTCAGATTCACAGGTCTTTCGCCAGGCAGACTGCGCAGGATATGAGCTACGTTCGTCAATTGGTCGAGCCGGGAGAATTTGTGGCCGAGGCGCAGCGGTTTTTCCAGCAGGGCGGCAAGGGTTTGAATATCACCCTGCCTTTCAAGCTGGACGCCTTCAGTTTTGCAGATCAACTCAGCAAGCGCGCTCGCCAGGCAGGGGCCGTCAACACACTGCTATGCCAGCCCGACGGCACTGTGCTTGGTGATAACACCGATGGTGAAGGTCTGGTGCGGGATATGCTCGACAACCTGCATTGGCCGCTGGCGGGCGCGCGCATCCTCCTGTTGGGTGCGGGAGGTGCTGCGAGGGGAGTGGTCGCACCCATTTTGCAACAGCAGCCCCGGCAGCTCTGTATTGTCAATCGCACCGCCAGCAAGGCGCAACAGCTTGCGCGTGCATTCGGTGCCCTTGGCACGGTTAGCGGTTCTGGCTATGACGCGATTTCACAGTATGAATTTGACCTGCTGATAAATGCTACCAGCGCCAGCCTCGGTGGGGAGTTGCCCCCCCTGCCGGACAAAATACTGGCTCCCGGGGCGCGTGCCTACGATATGGTTTACGGATCGGAGCCTACCCCGTTGATGGACTGGGCAATGGCACGGGGAGCCGCAGCCACGGCTGATGGCCTTGGCATGCTGGTCGAGCAGGCCGCACAGAGCTTTCGCTTGTGGCGCAATGTCATGCCGCAAACCACGGCGGTCCTGAGTGAACTCAGGCAGTCACTGCAGCATTCGGCAACGGGTTGAGCGAGCCAGCGCTTGGGTCTCATTCTGGTCGTTGGCGACGATACGACTCTTTCAACTTGACATAATTGTTGGCTGAATAGCAAAAGTAGTTCATTTCGCGGTCGCTCAGGGGCCGGGACTGGCGGGCTGGGCTACCGGTGTAGAGGTAGCCGCTTTGCAGGGTTTTACCGGGCGGCACCAGGGTGTTGGCGCCAATGACAACATCGTCCTGCACCACTGCCCCATCCATAACAATGCTGCCAATCCCAACCAGTACACGGTTACCGATAGTGCAGCCGTGCAGCACCGCTTTGTGACCTACGGTGACATCATCACCGATTGAAAGTGGCCAGCCATCCCTGTTAAAGGGCCCGGCGTGGGTAATATGCAGTACGCTGCCATCCTGGATGCTGCTGCGAGCGCCGATTCGAATTCGGTGCATATCCCCTCTTACCACCGTCATCGGCCATATGGAGCTGTCGTCACCGATCTCAACATCGCCAATCACCAGGGCCGTGGGGTCTATCATGACCCGCTCGCCCAGGCGCGGTTCGATGCTATTGTGGATACGAATGTTGTCCGCTTTGTTATGCTTCCTAGTCATGCGATACCGACCCTTTAAACTATTGATGCTGGCGCTCTCTTCTGCCTGCTATAGTGTTGGCAGCCAGTCCCTGGTGATCGACTTGCCGCGTTCGGGGATCTCTGCATCGGAACTCGCCCTGGTGGTCAATGAACTCGATCCGCTGAGCATAAGGATTGCCGACTACTATCGTGAACAGCGACAACTCCCCGACGCCAATATTATCCGGGTCGCTTTTACCCCAGGCAAGCGGGTATTGTCAGAGGCAGAGTTTGCCGAGGTCAAGCTCGCCCTTGACGCTGCAACCCCCGATCATATTCAGGCTTATGCGCTGGCCTGGACCGCGCCCGACCGGGTCGACTGCATGTCGGTAACCAGCGCGTTTGCACTGGGCTTCGATAAATCCTGGTGCGCCGAGGGTTGCCGGGCGACACGACAAAACCCGTACTTCAATAGCGCCAGTACCCGGCCCTGGACGGATCATGGTATTCGCCCCGCCATGTTGCTTGCGGCGCAGGATTTTGAGGCAGCCAAAAAATTAATCGACCGGGGTGTGCGCGCGGACGGGCGCATGCCCCGGGGCAATATCTACCTGCTGCAAACCTCGGATCAGCGTCGCAGTGTCCGATCAGTGTACTTTCCCGCTGTGCAGCAATGGGTTGGAGGTCGGCTCCCGGTGCATTGGGAGAAGGCGGATAGCATTCGGGGTAAGTCGAATGTGCTGTTCTACTTTACCGGACTGGCGCAGGTTCCGGACATCAACACCAATCATTACCTGCCTGGCGCGATTGCCGATCACCTGACGTCTGCCGGCGGCAATCTCTCGGGCGATCGCCAGATGAGCGCGCTGCGATGGCTTGAGGCGGGAGCCACGGGCAGTTACGGTACGGTGGTTGAGCCCTGCAATTTCACCACCAAGTTTCCCCATCCGGCGATCGTGATAGCTCGCTACTTGCTGGCAAATACCCTGATCGAGGCCTACTGGAAAAGCGTTGCGATGCCGGGGCAGGGGGTCTTTATCGGTGAGCCGCTGGCGCAGCCTTTTCGTGGTTACAAGCTGCGCCGCGTGCAGCGGGGCTGGATGGTGAGTTCGCCGGCGCTGGGTGCTGGAAGCTATCGATTGGAGGTCGCCTCCGGGCCCGATGGCCCCTATCGGGCGATCGCCGATGAAGTGCTGGTGTTGCCGATGCAGCCGGAGATACTGTTGGCTGCACCCCTGGCGCGCTACTATCGCATCAGTCGGGTTGAACGTTGAATCGCTTGCTGGTGCTACTGGTGCTGCCCTGGTTTGGCGCTTGCCAACCAACTCCCCAGTTGCAGCGCTTGCAGCCAAATTCTGAAATCCTCGCATTGGGTGACAGCTTGACCCTGGGTACCGGAGTTGCGCCCGAAAGCGCGTATCCCGCGGTTCTGTCAGAATTGACCGGCCTGACAGTCATTAACGCCGGTATCGCCGGGGAGGAGACTGCACAAGCAGTGCAGCGGCTGCCCGTTCTATTGCAGCGCTATCAACCCGAGCTGGTAATCGTTATCCATGGTGGCAACGATTTATTGCGGCAGCGGGACGAGGATGCCATTAAATACAACCTGGCCACCTTGATCGAGCGAATTCAGGCCAGCGGTAGTGAGTCGATACTGGTGTCCCTGCCAGAGCCCGGCCTACTGCTGCGACCAGCCAGCCTCTATAATGCCGTGGCGCAGGAATACGGGATACCCGTCGAGCGCCAGATCCTCACTGACTTACTGGGAGACCCCCGGATGAAGTCGGACCCCGTTCACCTGAATGAACCCGGGTATCGACGACTTGCTGAAGCGATTTTGGCAAAGATGAAGGACAGTGGTGCTTTGTAATCGTAATAACCCCGGCGCGATGCGTTTGCTGGATGGCCAGAACCTTGCCAGCATCCGCAACGGGATTTGAGCCTGACTTTGCAATTGCAGGAGAAATGGACTGATGAGTCGAAACCCATTACTGATGCGGGGAGGATTGCCCCCTCTGGAGGCAGTGACCCCTGCTGATGTCGTGCCTGCGGTTGAGGAAATACTCTCGGAAAACCGCCGCGCTATTGCGCGATTGCTTGAGCAGCAGACGAAGCCCGACTGGGACAACTTTGCCCTGCCCATGGAGGAACTGGGTGAGAGTTTACAGGATTGCTGGTCCAGCGTAAGCCATTTACACGGGGTGTGCAACAGCGAGGACCTGCGCGCCGCGTACGATAGGGTCCTGCCCCAGCTCACCGCATACAGTACCGAGCTTGGCCACAATACAGGGCTCTACCAGGCCTACCGCAAGTTGCGGGAAGGTTCCGATTTTGCAGCCTTGGCGCCAGCGCAAAGAAAAGCGGTAGAGAATGCGCTGCGGGATTTTCACCTCAGTGGGGTCGACCTGGAGCCGGAGCGCAAGCGACGTTTTGCACAACTGCAGCAACAGCTGGCGGAATTATCAACACGGTTTTCCAATAATGTGCTCGATGCAACCCAGGCCTGGTACAAGCACATCGAAGACCCGGCGCAACTCGACGGAGTGGTCGACGGTGTGCTCGATAGTTTACGGCAGCAGGCGCAGCAGAGAGAGTTACCGGGATATGTAATAAGCCTTGATCTGCCCCTCTACCTTCCGGTGATGCAATATGCCAGCAACCGCGAATTGCGGCGAGAACTCTACAATGCATACTCCACCCGAGCCTCTGACCAGGGGCCAAACGCGGGACAGTGGGATAACAGTGAACTGATGGTAAAGATTCTTGCACTGCGCCAGGAAATCGCGGCGATGTTGGGCTATGGCAACTATGCAGAGCTGTCTCTGGTAACCAGGATGGCTGAAAGCCCGGAGCAGGTGCTCGATTTTTTGCGCGGGCTGGCAGAGAGGGCGCGGCCGGCCGCGCTGCGGGAATTCACCGAGTTGCAGGATTACGCTCGCGCTCGTGACCAGGTGGAGCAGCTCGAGGCCTGGGATATCGCCTACTATTCCGAATTGCTGCGCCATGATCGCTACGCGATCTCCCAGCAGGAGCTGCGTCCATACCTGCCCGCGCCCCGGGTAATCGCGGGGATGTTTGACGTCGCCAGCAGGCTTTTCGGGGTCAGCTTCGTGGTCGATGATTCAGTGGCTACCTATCATCCGGAGGTAACTTTTTACCGGGTGCTGCGGGCAGGAGAGGAAGTCGCCGCATTCTATCTCGACCCCTATGCAAGAGCCGACAAACGCGGTGGTGCCTGGATGGCGGGCTGTCGCAATCGTTACCGCAATGCGGCGCGAGAGTTGCAGCTACCCGTGGCCTACCTTGTCTGTAACTTTACCGCACCGGGGCCGGATAAGCCGAGTCTGTTGACCCACAATGAAGTCACCACCCTGTTCCATGAGTTCGGGCACGGGCTGCATCATATGCTAACCCGGGTTGATGTCGCTGCGGTCGCCGGTATCCATGGTGTTGAATGGGATGCCGTTGAGCTACCAAGCCAGTTTATGGAGAACTGGTGTTGGCAAAAGCAGGCGCTGGATAGCTTCAGCGGACACTATCAGAGTGGCGAGCCCCTGCCGGAGCAGTTATTGGACAAGCTGCTTGCAGCCAAAAACTTCCAGGCCGGTATGGCCACCCTGCGACAACTCGAGTTCTCCCTGTTCGACTTCAAGTTGCACCTAAGCCGAGCCCCCGGCAGTGGGCAAGAGATCCAGCGTTTACTCGACCAGGTTCGCGACGAGTTTGCGGTGGTACCGGTACCGCCACAAAACAGGTTCCAGCACAGCTTCAGTCATATTTTTGCGGGTGGCTATGCAGCGGGTTATTACAGTTACAAGTGGGCTGAAGTGCTATCGGCAGACGCTTTCGCCAGGTTTGAGAAGGATGGTCTTTTCAACCGCGAAACCGGAACTGCCTTTCTTCGCGAGATCCTCGAGCCCGGGGGCTCCAGGGACGCGGCGGAGTCATTTCTCGCCTTTCGAGGCAGGGAGCCCGATCCCGACGCGTTGTTGCGCCATAGCGGCTTGCTTGCAGCGAGTTGATATCCGGGAGGTCAATCATGCAAAGTCAAACCCGGCGGTTTATCGCCGGAGCGATTTGCCCGCGGTGCGGGGCGATGGACAAGCTGGTGTTGTATGTGGGCAGTCCGGAACAGCGCCGCGAGTGCGTCGGCTGCGGCTATCAGGATAATCTGGCGGCTGCCCCCGTCAGCCACGAGCCCCCTACCCGCGTCAACCAGGCGCGACCAGGAGAGGCACCGCTGGCCCATGAAACCGAGGTGCAGGTGCTTCACCTGGCCCGGCCCGGACCCGACAAGCGCGACTGAAATCAAGCAGGTACGAACAGGCGGGTGCTCCCACATTGGTTTATTTGGCAACAACTTGCCGCAACTATCTGGAACCAAAAACAAGTGCTCTGGTAGTAGTCTTCGATGTAACTCATTTGCTATACTTGCGACGTTTTGCCGCACCCGGATCTGCTCCGTTAGTGTGCAAATAGTGCGCAAACCGACATTGTTAGTGTTTTTGGTGTCCTGCAGCTACCACATATAGTGGCTCTACGGTGCTTTCGCGCCGGTCGACGCTTGGCAGCACTTGGTGTCCATGATCCCATGGGAACTGGCTCGTTGGAGATTCCTGTCCCTTTCATAAAATTTGGAGATACGTGAGTATGTATCGACACGCTAAGCAGCTGTGGCAGCTGGCCATTTTTCCATTAATCGCCGTTGTTGGTGGTTTCAGCGCCAGTGTTGTGGCGGAACCCGAGCGCTGGGAAGTCAATATGCCAGTGGGTGCCACCGAAGTCAGCCGCAGTATTTACGATATTCACATGCTGATTTTCGGGATTAGCTGCGTCATCGGGGTGGCCGTATTCTCCTTTATGTTTTATTCGCTTTGGGCCTATCGCAAGACCAAGGGCCACAAGCCGGCAACGTTTCATGACAACACTACGGTCGAGATTCTCTGGACTGTCGTGCCCTTCTTTATACTGTTGGGCATGGCGTGGCCAGCCACCAAGACCATGATTGAGATCTACGACACCAAAGATGCGGACATGGATATACTGGTTACCGGCTACCAGTGGAAATGGTCTTACGAATATTTGCGCGAAGATGGCGAGAACATCAAGTTTTTCAGCGCCCTTGCTACGCCGCAGGAAGAAATCTACGGCAGTAGTGGCAAAAACGAAAATTACCTGCTGGAAGTGGATAACCCCATGGTGATTCCCGCAGGCAAAAAGGTTCGCCTGCTATTGACGGCAAACGATGTTATTCACTCCTGGTGGGTACCTGACCTTGGAGTCAAAAAAGATGCAATACCCGGGTTTGTCAACGAAGCCTGGACCCGGGTAAACGAGGAAGGTCTTTACCGTGGCCAGTGTGCTGAGCTATGTGGCAAGGATCACGGTTTTATGCCGATTGTGGTCAAGGTGACGAGTCCTGCGGAGTTTGACAGCTGGATTGGCGAGAAGCAGCAGGAGGCTACTGAAATCAAGGAACTCATGGCCCAGAACTTCAGCCTTGAAGAGCTGATGGAGCGCGGTGAAGCAGTCTACCAGCGAGCTTGCCTGGCGTGTCATGGAGCCAACGGCGAAGGCGGTGTGGGCAAGGCGATTGCGGGCTCTCCCGTGGCGATGGGTGATATCGGCAACCATATCGATATCGTGGTAAACGGAGTGCCCGGCACTGCCATGCAGGCCTTTGGCGGGCAATTGAATGACCTGGAAGCCGCCGCTGTGACTACCTACCAACGCAATGCGTTTGGGAATAATATGGGCGAGTTGGTGCAAGCAGTGGATGTGTATAACTTCAAGAAAGGCGGGGGGGAATAACGATGGGTGAACATCACGGACCTGCAACAGGCATGACGCGTTGGCTTTTTACCACCAACCACAAGGATATCGGAACCCTTTACTTATGGTTCAGCTTTGCCATGTTCATTATCGGTGGAGCTTTTGCGATGGTGATTCGTGCCGAGCTGTTTCAGCCCGGTATGCAGATGGTATCCCCTGCCTTCTTCAACCAGATGACCACCCTGCATGGCCTGGTCATGGTTTTTGGGGCTATCATGCCGTCTTTCGTAGGATTGGCCAACTGGTTGATTCCCATGATGATCGGGGCGCCAGACATGGCGTTACCGCGGATGAATAACCTCAGTTTCTGGTTGCTTCCCTTTGCCTTCACAGTGCTGCTGTCTTCACTGTTCATGGAAGGTGGGGCGCCCAATTTCGGCTGGACCTTTTACGCGCCACTGTCGACCACCTATGCGCCGCCCAGTGTGACATTCTTTATTTTCGGGGTGCATATTATGGGGGCCTCGTCGATCATGGGCTCCATCAATATAATCGCCACCGTCATGAACATGCGCGCTCCGGGCATGACCTACATGAAAATGCCGCTGTTCGTCTGGACCTGGCTGATCACCGCTTTCCTGCTTGTTGCGGTTATGCCGGTGCTGGCAGGCGCGGTGACCATGATGCTGATGGATATCCACTTTGGAACCTCCTTCTTCAATGCTGCCGGCGGCGGAGATCCGGTTTTGTTCCAGCACGTGTTCTGGTTTTTCGGGCATCCGGAGGTATACATCATCATTCTCCCGGCTTTTGGGGTGGTGTCACAGATCATTCCCGCTTTCAGCCGCAAGCCCTTGTTTGGCTATGATTCCATGGTCTATGCCACCGCTTCGATAGCGTTTCTGTCGTTTATCGTCTGGGCACACCACATGTACACCGTGGGCATGCCCATCGCCGGTGAGTTGTTCTTCATGTATGCCACCATGCTTATCGCGGTACCCACCGGGGTCAAGGTGTTCAACTGGATCACCACCATGTTCAAGGGCTCGATCTCTTTCGAGACCCCCATGCTGTTTTGCATCGCGTTCGTTTTCCTGTTCACCATCGGTGGGTTCTCCGGCCTGATGCTGGCGATTGCGCCGGCGGATACCCAGTACCACGACAGCTATTTTGTGGTGGCGCATTTTCACTACGTGATGGTCGCCGGAGCGGTATTCAGTATGTCCGCAGCGGTCTACTACTGGCTGCCCAAATGGTGCGGTCGCATGTACGACGAAACCATGGGTAAAATCCACTTCTGGGTCGCGTTTATCGGTTTCAACATCACCTTTTTCCCGCAGCACTTTGTCGGTCTCGCCGGTATGCCGCGCCGTATTCCTGACTATTCGCTGCAGTTTGCAGATTTCAATATGATCTCGTCGGTGGGCGCATTCATCTACGGCGGCGCCCAGATACTGTTCCTGTACAACGTTATCAGGACTATTGTGGCTGGCAAGAAAGTGGACGATCCCAAAGTCTGGGATGGTGCCGAGGGCCTGGAGTGGACTCTTCCCACCCCCGCTCCCTACCATACCTTTACCACGCCACCACAGGTGAAATAGTCGACTGGCATCATGACTGCAACGTCGCATAAAAAAGGCTCTGTCAAAGCCACCGTCAGCAAGTTGTTGCTGGTGGTGGTGGTGATGTTTGCCTTTGTGTTTGTGGTCATGGTGCCCCTTTACAACGTGCTTTGTGATGTGCTCGGTATCAACGGCAAGACCGGCAGCCGATATGAAGCGGTCGAGGCAAAAATCGATACAGAGCGGACGATCAAAGTGCAGTTTGTCGCACGCAATAATGACGCAATGCCCTGGGGCTTTGCACCGGCCGATAAGGTACTGCGGGTGCACCCGGGCGAGTTGCGCAGCACCGCTTTTATCGCCAGTAACCCGGCGCAACAGGATATGGTGGCTCAAGCCATACCCAGTATCGTTCCCTCCCGGGCTGCTGCGTATTTCAACAAGACCGAGTGTTTCTGCTTTAATCAGCAGCCGCTCAAAGCGGGCGAAGAAGCCGATCTCCCCTTGCAGTTCGTGATTGATCAGGCGCTGCCAGAGGATATACATACGATAACCTTGTCCTATACCTTGTTCGATATTTCCGAACGGGTCGCGGCAGCCCATTGATTATTCACCTGAGATTGATAGCAGACTGACAACCACGGAGTTTTCCCATGGCAGGCCATAACAGCGGAGCAGACACCTATTATGTTCCAGAGCAAAGCAAACTCGCGTTAGCCCTGGCGACTTCAGTCGCGGTACTTATCCTGGGCGCGTCTATAGGCCTTAATGGCCGCACCTTTGGTGAGAGCAGCAGTTGGGTTCTAATGTACGTGGGGCTACTGGCATTTGTCGTCACCCTCGCGGTCTGGTTCTCCCAGACCATCAAGGAAAATCGCGCGGGCATGAACAGCGAGCAGCTGAAGCACTCCTATGTGCTCGGCATGCAGTGGTTTATCTTTTCCGAGGTGATGTTTTTCGCCTGCTTCTTTGGTGTGCTGTTTTATGTACGCAACCTGGCGGGGCCCTGGCTGGCCGGCGAGGGAGACAAGGCTGTGACCAACCTGCTGTGGGACGGTTTTCAGTACAATTGGCCCATGAGCACCACGCCCCAGGAAGCTGTCGGCGGGGTTGCATCGCAAGTACCCGCCAATACAGGTACTTTTGAAGGTCCCAAGCAAGAGATGAAGTGGTCAGGTATTCCACTGATCAATACCATTCTGCTGCTGACTTCCAGCGTCACCCTGCATTTCGCCCACGTCGCCCTGAAAAATGGCAAGCGTAGGCCCTTCAACATGTGGCTAGCTGTAACCCTGATTCTGGGTTTCACCTTTGTTGCCTTCCAGGCTTACGAATACTATGAGGCCTACAATCATCTTGGCCTGACCCTGGACGCGGGAATCTATGGTTCGACATTCTTTATCCTCACCGGTTTCCACGGATTCCACGTCTGCATGGGTGCCATCATGCTCTCTGTTCAGTGGCTGCGGTCGACTGTAGGAGGCCATTTTAGCGAGACAGACCAATTCGGATTCGAGGCGTCTTCCTGGTATTGGCATTTCGTTGATGTGGTATGGGTCGGCCTGTTCCTGTTCGTCTATATTCTCTAGCTTAGGGTTTGGCGGGTATTGGTTGCTGCTGGTTCACCGTCGCCCAGGGCGCCTGGGATCGCAGCTGGCCCGTCAACACACCGTAACTGATCAAACCCAGGAGAATTATGGCCAGGCTGACCCTGGCGCCGAGGGAATACATGGTACGTTTGGTGGATCCCTGGTCCTTGAGCAAGAACACCAGACCGCTGGCCAAACTCACCAGCAACGCAACAAACACAACGACAATCGCCACTTTTAACCACATGAAATCTGCCCCTGAAGAAATGAAGGGGCAGTATAACCCAGATCTTTTTATGCGCTTCCAGCCCGGTTGGAAACTTTCCGTGTTCGTACTGCTGTTGCTTCCCTGTCTGGTTGGATTGGGCTACTGGCAGCTGCAGCGTGCCGAAGAGAAGCGCGAGATATTGGCCCAAGTGGTGCAGCGGCGCGCTGAGGCGGCCCTTTCCCTGGAACAGTTGCGGCAACGAGCGCAGCCGGCTTACAGTCAGGTAAAACTGCGTGGCCGCTATCTGGGTGAAAAACGGGTGTTGCTCGACAACAAGGTATATCGGGGGCAATTCGGCTATGAAGTCATCGAGCCCCTGCGCGCCGTCAGTGGTGAGCTGCTGCTGGTGAGCCGGGGATGGACGGCGGGCAGCCTCGATCGTAATCAGCTACCGGAGCCAGAGCCAGTCACCGGAGTCGTTGAAGTGCTGGGTGAGGTTTATGTGCCCCTGGGAGAGCCATTTACCCTCGGTAGCAACGAGTTGTCCCACGGTTGGCCGAAAAGATGGCAGAGTATGGATGTCGCGGTATTGTCCGACGCCCTGGGAGAACCACTTTACCCTTACGTAATACGGTTGCGGGCCGCGAGCCCCGGCGCTTTGGAACTGCACTGGCAAGACCTCAACATACAGCCTGAGAAGCACACGGCTTATGCACTGCAATGGTTTGCAATGGCTGCAACCCTGGTCGTCCTCTACTTTGCCGTGGCATTTGGCTTTTTGCGCAGTCGCAACGTTTAATTTCGATGGCATTGGGCAACAGGGTGACTCGAAACAGCGACTTGGCTCGTAGAAGGGTGCGATCGAAGCAATTCTGGAACATCAATGGTAGCGAAACCCGGTGATAAACTAGTGGCACAACAGTCCCCTGCTCCTGAACAAATCAAGCGCAATCGCTGGGTCGCCCTGGCCATCATGCTGCTACCGGCGCTTGTTTTGGTCAGTGCCAGCCTGCTGTGGTTGGCGGTCAAGCAGGGCTATATCGACATCCTGGGAAGCCTGGGTACCCACAACAACGGCACCCTGGTTCAACCGGTGCGTGAATTTGAATCTATCGCCGTGCTGGATCAAAGCGGCGAGGCCTATCATTACCTGGAGCAAGAGCCCAAGTGGACACTGCTGATCCCAGGAACAGCGTCTTGCGACGAAGATTGTCGCCAAACCTTGTGGCTGACCCGTCAATTGCACACAGCGTTGGGCCGTCGCGCAGTGCATCTGCGACGTTTTTACCTCAGCGATAGTTGGCCTCTGGATGAGGCCTTTAGCAAGTTTCTTGAGGAGGAGCACCCCAGGATGACCGTGCTGCACGGTGATGGCAGTGCTATCGAGCAACTTTTGGCAGACGCCGATGATGCTTCGGGTTTGCCCCGCGACAGTTACTACCTGATCGACAAGCGTGGCTTTGTTATGATGGCATATGGTCCCCGGCACAGCGGCAAGGACGTTATCTCAGATCTCAAATTCCTAATGAAGCAGGTGGGCGATGAATAGTAAGACAGCTGGGTTGAACCCCACAACGGTGCCGGCTTGCGCCGGGTCAAAAGGGAACACTATGGCAGATAGCATCAACAAACCCACCGGGGCGCCACTGCGCTGGCAGGATTATTTTGAGCTGACCAAGCCCAAAGTCGTTGCTCTCATCCTTTTGACTGCGGCGATCGGCATGTTTTTGTCAACGCCTGTGATGGTGCCCTGGCAGGTCCTGCTGTTTGGCAACCTGGGTATCGGCCTTTGCGCTGCCTCCGCCGCTGCCATCAACCATTTGGTGGATAGCCGGATCGACGCCGAAATGGCTCGCACCCGCAATCGACCGCTGGCCCAGGGTCGGGTGCCAACCCGCAATGCAGTGGTATTTGCCTTCGCCCTGGGCGTGGCGGGGGTGCTGATGCTGGTGTTCCTGGTCAATCCGCTGACGGCGCTACTCACTGTGGCAGGGCTCATCGGCTACGCGTTCATCTACACCCTGTTCTTAAAGCGTGCGACGCCGCAGAATATCGTTATAGGTGGCCTCGCCGGGGCCGTCCCTCCCCTGCTCGGCTGGACAGCCGTGACCAACGAAGTGCACCCCCACGCCCTGCTGCTGGTTGTCATTGTCTTTGCCTGGACGCCGCCGCATTTCTGGGCGCTGGCGATTCACAGGCGAGATGATTATGCCAGGGTTGATATTCCCATGCTGCCAGTTACCCATGGCATACCCTATACGCGCCTGCACATTCTGCTCTACACCATCCTGCTGTTTGTGGTGAGTCTACTCCCCTTTGCGGTCGGCATGCTCGGCCCGCTGTACTTGCTGGGCGCGGTAGTTCTGGGCAGCGGATTTCTCTACTGGGCTATTGTCCTGTACCGGGGCAAAAACCCGCGGGCACCGATGGAAACGTTCAAGTATTCCTCAATCTATTTGATGGCGCTTTTCCTGATAATGCTGATTGATCATTACCTGTTTCCCCAGCCCACCATCATTCATTTTACGACCTGATCCGGCTGCCCCGGGTTGGTAATTTCCGCCAGCTAGTAAGGTAATCTGCAAGTGAACACTACCCGACGTAATATCTATTGGACTGTTCTGGCACTGGTGGTGTTGTCGCTCCTGTCCGTGGGGTCCTTTGTCAGCAAATTGACCAGTCCACGGTTGCTGTCGCAACAGGAGCTGCAGCTCAACGGCGCCTATGTGTTCGACAAGCCGCGCATCATCAAGCCGTTCGACCTGGTGGATGAGTCCGGCCAGCCATTTACCCTGGAAAACCTCCAGGGCCATTGGAGCTTGCTGTTCTTTGGTTACACCTATTGCCCGGATATCTGCCCCACCACGATGGCTGACCTGAAAAAACTCAAGACCATGCTGGCTGATACGCCCTGGGCCGATGACACCCAAATCGTTCTGGTATCTGTCGATCCGGCCAGGGACACGCCCCCGCAAATGGCCCGGTACGTGCACTACTTCGATCCCGAATTCAAGGGTATTACCGGCGAGTTCATGGCGCTGCAAAAGTTTGCCAGCAACCTCAATGCCGCGTTTGCCAAAGTGTTGGCAGAAGATGGAGCGTCGTATCTGGTAGACCACACCCCAAATATCGCGCTGGTGAATGCCTACGGCCATTACCACGGTTTTTTCAAGCCCCAGGCGACCCTGTCCCAGGGGCAATTCGACCCCGGCAAACTCAAGGTGACCTACCAGTCGATACGCAAGGGCTTTGAAGGCTGACAAGCTATTCGGGGCGCCCCGCCCCCGCGTTTAAAGCCGTTTCGGCAGCAGCCAGCTGAGACCGAATAACAACAGGTTGGCACTGATAATGGACGGCCCCGTCGGCGTGTCCGCAAACAGCGACAAGGCAAGTCCCAGGACCACCCCGCTGCATCCTAAAACAATAGCCAGCACAGCCATCTGTTCCGGTGAGCGAGACATTCTGCGGGCGGTTGCCGCGGGCATGATCAACATAGCCGTAATGAGTATCACGCCTAATAGCTGAATACCCAGTGCTATGGTAAGCGCCACCAGGCACAGGAAAAGGGTATTGACCTGCCCTACCCTGACACCCTCGATCTGTGCCAGCTCCTCTTGCACCGTAATCGCCACCAGCGAACTCCAGCTCAGCGCAAGTGCGGTCAGAACCCCTGCAGTCAATAGCGTGATTTTAACCAGATCCCTGTGCGTGAGGCTTAACAGGTCGCCCAGCAGAAATGCCTCGAGATTCATTTGCGGCTGCGACGAGAGGCTAACCAGCAGCAAGCCCAGCGCCAGGCTCCCATGGGACACGATGCCGAGGAGGCTGTCCGATGCCAGAAATTTTTGCGGTTGCAGGCGCGCCAGCAGTAGCGCCAGAAGGAGGCAGAGCAAAGTTACGCCCAGCGCGGGACTGAGCTCGAGCAACAGGGATATGCCGATGCCCAGCATGGTCGCGTGGGCCATAGCTTCGCCAAAATAAGCCATACGCCGCCACACGATCAGCGAACCGAGCGGCCCGGTTATCAGGGCCAGCATCAGGCCGGCCAGTCCTGCCGATATCATGAATCCGGGGATCATCGATTGCCCCCGATCGATCGTCCTTGGCCCTCGAGATCATGATCATGATCATGGTGATGGGTGTAAACCGCCAGTGCTGAATCCTGGGGTTGGCCAAATAACTCCAAAAAAGCCGGATCTGTACTGACGCTGTCGGGATGAC
>JAHEGP010000113.1 GCA_024645065.1 Cellvibrionales bacterium
GGGAATTTGAGGGCTTTCCGGTAGACCTCAAAACCAGTAGCCGAAAGTAAGACCGACTACGCTTACAACCTCGCCGTCGACAAAATCGACATCCACCTGCGGGCTTATCTCAAAGCCATAGGCAAGTTCAAACGAGTATTCGACGCCGATTCGCATCAGGAATTCGGTGTTATACTCTTCGTCCGAGTACTCCACCCCCGGCGCAGCGTAGACTTTCCAATGGTCGTGCAGGTAGGCAAAGGTAACCCCTGCAATGCTGAAATCCAGATCTCCCTGCGCATGTTCGAGGAAGACCCCCATCCCGAACGAGGGAGAGAGTCGACGCGCATACTCGATACCATAAGTCAAAGCCTTCTCACGCCGCTCCTCCGTTGTTACCCCGACAAAAGCCGCCACCAGATTTTTGTGAAAGTCATGCTCGTGCGCCGCCTCCTCCGAACCGTGCCCTGCACCATGGCTCTCGGTTTCCTCCGCCGTCGCTATACTCTGCAGTGGCAGTAGCAAGGCAAACAGAAGTGGTTTGGCGATGTTCGCTGGACGGCTCATTGCTGATTCCTTGTTATTGGTGCCTGTTATTAGTATCTGTTATTAGTATCAATGAATTTTGCGCCGAGCATTGTCATCAGGATTTCCTGCGGCTCATGTCCCCATCATAAAACAACCGGATGTGTTTGAACACGTGAAGTGCGCATACAACCGGGAGCACCGCCATCTGGTCGCTCAAGCGGATGCAAGGTCTTATGTCTTGCGTTCGACCAGATAGGACTCCTGGGAAGCAGCGGCCAGCAAATTGCCTCGTTGATCGTAAAACAGGCCACGGGTATGGCCACGACCGTGCAAGGCGGCAGGGCTTTCCTGAACATATACCACCCACTCCTGCAGGCGCGGCGGCCGATAAAACCAGATTGCATGATCCAGGCTGGCGAGACCCGGTGCGTAACCCTTCGCAACCGTGTGCGGTCGCATCGCAACGCTGGGCATATTCCAGTCACTGGCATACGCCAGCAGCAGAAGCTGCTGCCAATCGCTGACCCCCGACGCATCGACGGCGCGAAACCAGGTCTGGTTTTCCGGCGCTTGCTCCCGATCGAATTGCAGCGCTTGTTCGATTCGCACCTCGAACGCCGCGGGCCGACCCTCCGCCTCCTGCCCACTCCAGCATTGCTGCCGATGGGGAAAGAACTGCGCCTTGTCGGCACCTGGCAACTTCAGCTCAGGCGGCGCCAGTGAATGCTGGTAGGAGTCTTCGCGCAGATGAAACGTGACGGTGGCAAAAAATATGTCCTTGCCCTGTTGGCGACAGGATACGTTGTACAGCTTGAAGCGTCTGCCGTCTTTCAAGGTCCCGACTTCGATCTCGATCGGGTGCTGATGATCACCGGGACGCAGAAACTGGCCGTGCAGTGACTGTACCGAAAGTTCCGGGGGGCAACATTGCCTGGTGGCGTCAAGCGCCTGGGTAATCGTAAGGCCGCCGAAGATTCGATCGCTGCCGGGTCCGGGCTGACCGAGAAACCGGCACTCGCCAACAGCTTCCACCTGCAAAACATCGATGAGTTGTCGTAGTGCTTGCATCAGAAATAGTGGCCTGGCCCATCGGGAACCGACAGTCTAACAAACTGGCTCATCCATGACCTGCAGTTCGTCAGCTTTAACAGCAGGCACCCACCAGCCGGGTTACAGCAGCCACCAGTGCCAAACCGCAATACCGTTTTCGAAGCGCCACCTGGGGACCGTATCGTCTTCCACTATGGTACCAAAACACCCTCGTCGCGGGCCTCCACTACTCCCTCCGACGCCAGCAAGGTTCGATGGACGATTTCGAGGCCGCTCCTAAGTATCCTGCTGCATGCACACCAAACGAGCATCTTCCAGTGCCGCTGTGCGATGTATCGTTTGCTGTTGATAGCTCTCGTCCATGACCATTGCCAGGAATGCATGCACGTCGGGATAGCGGACCATCAAGATGTGGTCCCATTGTTCCCCCGGTGCAGTAATAGGATGGGACAGCGCGTGCCCGGCCCAGATCACCTCGGCACCACTGGCTACGATGGCCTTGGAGGCATGACGACTGTAACGCGCGTAGGCCTCGATGCCGGAGCATGGGTCGAACCCGGCCCCATCCGGGTAGTGTGCCTGTTCGCGAAAACGCAACAAATTGAGCATCACGATCGGGGTATCCCCGGGCACATCCCTGGCCAGCGCGCTAAAGCTTTCAGCACTCGGATTGATCACGTGAGGCATGGTATTCACCTTGATGCTTCTTTAGCCAGGTTTTGTGCTGGCACCGCTTGCTCGTTACCGGCATCGTCGAATTGCCGGGGCTGTGCAGTATGCCGGGCCAGCGACCACTCCAAAAACCGATGGACACCCCGGATCACGGGATCCGTTCGGGGTGAATGAATATTGTCAAAAGCATGCTCGGCACCGGGAAGTTCCAGGTAAACCACCGGATTGTCAGAAACTTCAGTGAGTTTACGATGGAACAGCGAGGCACCCCGGGAATTGGTGAGGCTGTCGATCTCGCCCTGGACAATCATAAACGGTGGCGCATCCGGCTTGATGTGGGTAATCGGCGAAGCCAAATCCCACAGCTCCGGGTTTTGTTCGGGCGATTCATGGATAACCCGGTTGTGGACAAAACGAATAAACACGTCGCTGCTGTGGGGATCGAAGCGCGCCAGCATGTCGTAAATACCATAAAACGGCACCACTGCCTGGACTGCGGTATCAACCCCGGGAAACTCGCTTTGCAACTCGGGCAGGTTAGCGGTCAAGCCCATCAGTGCCGTCAGGTGCCCTCCTGCCGACCCTCCGGTTACCGCAACAAAATCCGTGTTCATCCCGTATTTGGAGCCTTCCCTCCGAATCCAGCACAATGCCCGCTTGCAGTCTTCAAGATGGACGGGAAAGCTCACGCTGGGGCTGAGTCGATAGTTGATGGCAACACAAATCCAGCCCTTGCTCGCCATGTAGTACATCAAGGGCAGGGCCTGCCTATCCTTGGAGCCCATTATCCAGGCCCCGCCGTGTATTTGCAGTAGCACCGGACAACCGCCTTCGGGAATCCGGGCCGGTCGATAGATATCCAGGCGTTGCTTGATACCGGCCGGGCCGAAGTCGATGTTTTTCAGTTTCTCGACATCCGCCCTGTGCATATGGAATGGCCGACACCAATCGCGGAACGTCGCGGCATCCTCCAGTTTCTTCTGTGCCGCCTCCGGTATCCCCTGAAGGTAGTCAACACCCAGCCCGGACTGCAGTGCCGCCTCGGTGAGCTCGGTGGACTTAAACGCCGTCCTGATATTCTTGAACAGCGCAACCCAACTGGCTAAAAGGGTCAAAAACGCGATCAGCCCCAACGCCGACGACAGGGCCCCCAGGGCGATCAGCACCAGCGCAAACAACGCCTGGGTCGGCAACCAAAGCCAGGCCAGCTCGGTAGTAATCAGTGAATAGGCGAATAGCGTCCAGGGCGCCTCCACCCGCTCAGCCTGGCGATCGCGGTATATGGTTATCATTGAGGCCACGTTGAATGCGGCCAGGAGTGCCAAAAGCCAGTCCATGTTCGAAGTCCTGATTATCTGGATCGCCTGATGAATGGATCCAATGCCAGCGGCAGCAGCGGCATCTCTTATGGTGGCAATATTAAAGACCACAGCCCCTGTCGGCAAATTATTCCAACCCGGTCAGCCGGGAATGCGGCAAACTACCCTCGGGCTCAGCACCTGACCGGGCCGCGTCCCCCAAGGCGCTCCATCGCCCCCAGGATAGTCTCCGGGATATCGCAACTCCTGCCCCGGGAGTAGTCGTAGAACAGGACCAGCCCCTCGCCATCGGCGACAACCCGGTCAAGATTCGTACTGTACACCGCGAATTCCATGCTGAACTTCCGCGCAGACAGTAACACGCTGCGGGTCGCAACCTGGATGTTATCGGGATAATGCAGGGGTGCCCTGAAATTGCATTCTACCCGCGCCACAATCGGGCCAAGATTCGATTGTTGCTTCAGCTTTTCCACCCCGATTTGCTCAAAATACGCCATTCGAGCGTCCTCAAAATAGCGCAAGTACACGGTGTTATTGACATGACCGTAAGCGTCCATGTCGCTCCAGATGACGCCTTGTGACACTATGACCGGGAATTGCTCAAGCATTGCTCCCATACCATGCTCCTGCATTAGCAGAGCATGATAAATCAAGGGAGGCGCAGCGGGAACCCGAACTAACCCCTACAAACAAGACTGCTCTACCAGCCACCGGTCTTCCCGAAGGGCTGCGTTTGCCGCCGCCCCCCTGCGAACTCAGCAATGGAATCTATCTTTTCATGGGTCGTGGATCACCCGGTGCCAATCAGATGCGGTTGGGGTGCCACGGGTCCCGGGCTATCGCCTCGATCGCGCCCTCGCCACCAACCGGGGTGGAAACATCGTCCGCCCGCGCTTCACTGACCTGCATTACTTCCCGATCACAGGCCAGAGCAGACTTTGGTCTATGTGTAGAGGGCGCCGGGAGCTCTATAATCAGGTGGTGGCCATCGTTTTTGGCAGCTGTGGTCCCGGACGGTATACGATCACCATCTTGAGCCACTCCTGAATATGGCAGGACTGGCTCCGGTATGCCGCCACTCAACCTCCATGACGAGAAGACTATGGACGCAACAACTGATCTGGATATCTACCTACGGCCCAGTACCTGCATCAACAGCGACTCGCTGGTGATCCAGGCCCTCTCCCGCGCCTTAGTGGAGCCAAACCTCCCCCCACTGGATAACGCGGTCGCGCTGTACTATTGGGTACGCGACAATATCCGCTACAACCCCTACAGCGTTGAGCGGAGCCAAAAAGCTTTAATGGCGAGCCATACCGTGGAGACAGGAGAGGCCTGGTGCGTGCCGAAGGCGGTTTTACTGGCCGCGCTTTGTCGCGCCGCAGGGATACCGGCGCGAGTGGGTTTTGCCGATGTGCGCAACCACCTTTCCACCGAGCGCCTGCGCGCCGCGATGGGAACCGATGTGTTTTACTTCCATGGCTACAGCGCTATTTACCTTAACGGCCGCTGGGTCAAGGCGACTCCGGCTTTCAATCCAAGCCTGTGCCAGAAATTTGGCCTCAGGCCACTGGAGTTCAATGGCCTCGAAGACAGCCTGTATCATGAGTTTGACAGTGCCGGTAACCGGCATATGGAATATCTTCTCGATCGCGGTGAATTTCTCGACGTTCCCTACGATGAATTGATTGCAGTCTACCAAAAGCACTATCCCGCCCTGTTCGACGAGAAAACACAGACGCTGCCGCACGCATCCGACTGGCTGGGGGATGTAGCGCGGGAGACAAGCCGCCAATGAAGCGGCGGCGGGATGCTGTCTGTTAAACCCCACCGACTTCGACCTGCCAAGCCTTTCAGACCACCGCGCCGCCTCATTTAGCGCGACTTCATGGCACTGAATATCTCCACCATCAATGGCATGGCGGCCTGCCTGTTGAACTGCAGGCCTATTTATGTCGCAATAGGCAGCATTGCCGAGGAGAGCACGTGATGAAGATGGGAATCGCAGGATTGGGTAGAATGGGCGCTAATATGGCGAGACGCCTGCAGCGCGGGGGTGTCGAGGTGGTAGCGTGGAATCGCAGCGCCGACGTCACCAGGGAGCTGGCCGCCGAAACCGGTCTCACGGCGGTCGCCAGCCTGGCCCAACTCGTCGAGGCCCTGCCTTCGCCAAGGGTCGTGTGGTTGATGCTGCCGGCAGGCGAGATTACCGAAGCAACAATCGCACACCTGCTGCCGCTGCTGAACCCCGATGATCTGCTGGTGGAAGGAGCCAACAGCTATTACAAGGATTCGATGCGCCGCGCCGCCATGCTCCAGCAGGCCGGCATCCAGTTTGTCGACGCCGGGGTTTCCGGCGGCATCTGGGGCCTCGACAACGGCTATGCGCTGATGCTCGGAGGCTCCAATAAAGCATTCGAGCTGGTGGAGCCTGCGGTCAGGGTGCTGGCACCCGGCCCGCAAACCGGCTGGCTGCACTGCGGACCGGCGGGCAGTGGCCACTTTGTCAAAATGATCCATAACGGCATTGAATACGGCATGATGCAGGCCTACGCCGAGGGCTTTGCCCTGATGAAAGCGCGCGCCGACTTCGATCTCGATCTGGGCGCGATCGCCGAGATGTGGCGCCACGGCAGTGTCGTGAGAAGCTGGCTGCTCGATCTCACCGCGGATTTTCTCGCTGCCGACCAGCAACTGGAGGGTGTGGCGCCGGTGGTAGCGGATTCCGGTGAAGGTCGCTGGACCGCGCTGGAGGCTGTCGAGCAGGGAGTACCTGCCCCGGTCATGAGTCTTGCCCTGATGATGCGCTATGCCAGCCAGGGCAGCGGCGACTACAGCGCCAAATTGCTCGCCAAGATGCGCCAGGGTTTCGGCGGTCACGCCCTTGCCGATGACCAGCCGTCATGATCGGCCCCTGCCACTTCGTCATCTTCGGCGCCACCGGTGACCTTTCTGTCAACAAGCTTTTGCCGGCGCTGTACTACTTGCAGCGCGAGGGTCGACTGCCGGAAAGTCTTGCTTTCATAGCCGTATCGCGCCGCCCATGGGATACAGCCCAGTGGCAGGCATTCATGCGCGAACAACTCCCCGAGCGTCTCGGCGAGGATTTCGATGAACAGAATTTCCGGCGTTTCTCCCGGTTGTTCAGCTACGTCCAGGTGGTACACGATTGCCCCGCGCACTATGGGGAATTAAAGCTCGAGCTGGCCAAGCCAAGGGAAGGCGTTTGTGCCAATGTGGTATTTTACCTTGCGGTCGCGCCGGCCGATTTTACCGTGGTGGTCAGCCAACTGGACGGCGCCGGCCTCAGTGGCCGGCTGTTCGGCAATCGTGTCGTGGTCGAGAAGCCGTTTGGCTATGACCTCGACACCTCGCTGCAACTCAACCATCACCTGCACCAGCACTTTGAAGAGGAGCAGATTTACCGTATCGATCACTATCTCGGCAAGGAGACAGTGCAGAACCTGCTGGTGTTCCGGTTTGCCAATAGCCTGGTGGAGCCGATCTGGAACCGCAACTATATCGACCATGTGCAGATTACCGTCGCCGAAACCCGGGGCATCGGCGCGCGCGCCGGATATTTCGATCATACTGGCGCCCTGCGCGACATGGTGCAAAATCATATGATGCAGCTGCTTTCCGTGGTGGCCATGGAGCCACCGGCGCAGCTCGACGCCGACGCACTCAGGGACGAGAAGGTCAAGGTGCTGCGATCGATACGGCCCATCCCCAAACACGCCGTCAATCAGTTTGCCCTGCGTGCGCAATACGGGGCCGGTGACTCCGGGCCTGGCTACCGGGATGAAGCCGGGGTGACCGCCAACTCCATGACTGAAACCTATGTCGCGGCGAAATTCTACATCGACAACTGGCGCTGGTCCGGGGTGCCATTCTACCTGCGCACCGGCAAACAGCTGCCTCACGACCGCAGCATGGTCAGCCTGCGGCTCAAGCATCCGCCCCAGCAGCTGTTTCGTGAAACCACGATGGAGCATGTCGAACCGAACTGGATCGTGTTGTCGCTGCAGCCCGAGGAGAGCATGCACATTGAATTGCAGGCCAAGGTGCCGGGGCTGGATATGCGTACTCGAACGCTGCCCTTGCGGGCATCTTTTCGCAGCGACGGTGAGCGCCCCCTGGGCGCTTATGAGGCACTGCTGCTGGATGTGATCGAGGGCGACCACAGCCTGTTCATCCGCTTTGACGAGGTCGAATGGTCGTGGCGGGTGGTCGACCCGATTCTGCGCACGTGGAGTCGCGAAACCGACTACATTCACAGCTACCCGGCCGGCAGTTGGGGCCCTGAAGCCGCCAGCCGGCTATTCGATAGCGACGACCAACG
This sequence comes from Cellvibrionales bacterium, assembly GCA_024645065.1. Lineage (GTDB taxonomy): Bacteria > Pseudomonadota > Gammaproteobacteria > Pseudomonadales > JAHEGP01 > JAHEGP01. The sequence goes on from JAHEGP010000113.1 coordinate 7,891, forward strand.
CTGGCGCAACGACTTGTAGCTTGCAAGCAGCTTCGAAATGTCACCCTGCTCATTGCTTGCACCGCAAAATTTTTCATTGACCCGGAGGGGCCACTGCATTGAGAACTGACCAGGAGTTCCTGCGCCTCCACCACTACGCCGACAACAGCGAACTTACCGCAGATCTTTGCCGGCGCATCGAGGCTCTCGCGCGAGAATCGATTGACCGCAAAGGTCGCTTCGACGTCGTACTCGCCGGGGGCACCACACCCCAGCGGCTGTACCAACAGCTGCGGGGGCTGGATACCCACTGGGCTGGCTGGCACATCTACTTTGGCGACGAACGTTTTCTGCCCCCCGGCCACGCCGATCGCAACGACACCATGGCTGACGCGGCCTGGCTGGCCCAGGTGCCGATACCCTCGAATCAGGTGCATCGACTGCCGGCGGCGGCAAATGTGGAATCTGCCGCCGATGTCTACGACGCCACCTTGCGCCAGACGGCCGGCTTCGACCTGGTGTTACTGGGACTGGGTGAGGATGGCCATACCGCGAGCCTGTTTCCCGGCGACGAGACGGGCATCCGGGGCCCTCGGCTGGCGGTTGCCATTGTTGATGCGCCCAAGCCTCCGCCCCAACGCGTCAGTTTGACGGCGCGCTGCCTGAGCCTGGGAGCAAATGTGTGGTTTATCGTCAGCGGCGAGGCAAAAAAAGCTGCACTGCAAGCCTGGATGGCAGGCGTCGCGTTACCGCCGGCGCGCATCGTCCCCGGGGCCGGAGTGGACATCTTTACTGATATCACGTTTTAATGCCCGCCAATGACTAATTGCCAGTCAATACGGCCAATCTAGAAGGAATCGCCAATGGCACCGAACAGCAAATCGCTGGTATTACCGGGTCTGTTGTTGGGGGTCCTGGTACTGGCCCTCGCCGTCGCCTTCAAACCCAGCCCTGAACTGGCGCCCAATTTCGATCCCGCAAGATTAGTCGAGGTCGTGCTGCTCGAAAAGCAGCAGGTGGCACCCGAAGTCCGGGGGTTTGGCCGGGTTGAACCCAAACACATCTGGCAGGCCACCGCCGAGGTCAGCGGGCGCCTGGTACACCGCCACCCCCAGCTCGAGTCCGGCCGCATTCTGCCCGAGGGCACCCTGCTGCTGGAAATCGATCCCCTCGAGTACCAGCTGAAACTGGCCCAGGCGGAAGCCAACCTCAACGCCACCCAGACCAAGCTCAACCGCATCGGCAAGGAAGCCAACAATCTCAACGACAGCCTCAGGACCGAGCAACAAAAGCTGGCCCTGGTACAACAGGAATACCAGCGCAAATTGTCGTTGAAGGACAAGAACCTGATCTCTCAATCCGACCTGGAAAACCAGCAACAGGCCCTGTTGACCCAGCGCAAACTGGTGCAGGATCTGCGCAGCGCCTATGAGCTATTGCCCGATGATACCAAGGTCACCCTGGCCCAGCTCAGCGTCGACGAGGCCAAGGTGAAGGACGCCCAGCGCCAACTGGACAAGACCCGTCTGCTACTGCCCTTTGATGCGCGCATCGGAGAAGTCAATGTC
>JAHEGP010000114.1 GCA_024645065.1 Cellvibrionales bacterium
GACATACTTGGTAAACTCGTTCATGACCTATCCTCCTCAATTATGGCTCTGAGCCAACGGTGTTTCGCCCTCAGCTTAATCCACGGCGTTGAGGACGGGTAGGTCACTACATGATGTCTAGACGGGCTTTTTGACGCCGGTCCGGTTTTACCGTCAATTGCTCCCGTTAATCCCTGGCGAAAACAATTGTTCGGGACCGGATACCCAATTCCAGTTGCGAGGGGTCATTGCCAAGGTTCCGGGTAGCGTGCTTGCCCGGGCGCGGTGCGGGATAACACCCAGTGAATTGCTGCCCCGGTGATATCTTCTGTTCACTGCTATAGCGCTGCAGCCAACCCCCGGTCAGTTCGGCGCGAGTGCCCGGTCGACGTGCGCTAAAAACCCAGTCCACCCTGGCGATGGGGTAACTCGAACCGTTAACGATAGTTACCAACAGAGGTTCCGCTTCACTGCAACTCTCACCGTCGTAATTCACAGTGACCGATACGGCCCCTCTCTGGCCATCCATCTGGTGCTTTTCCCAGTAAAAGTAGCCACCAATCGCAAGCCCGACTACTGCACTAGCTGCCAGTATCCTCACCATCTGGCGGGGAAACATGAACAGCAAAGCCACTACGGCAAAAGTAAACAAAAACCACATAGTACCCTCTCGGCAATCCGACTCAACCCACCTTATACCCCACCCGGGCCGGCGGTGCGAACTTTCACTGCGTTAGCTCCAGGGCATGCCCTGTTGCGACTTCATACCGCTGCCCCCGGGGCTAGTATAACTGGCCTGTGTCTACCGCCATGGGGCACTACGGCGGCATCTCCAGGATATGAGGGTGATGCTGATTTGTGCCTGTTTCTTCGGGTCCCGGAAGTTCGAGCGACAAGATGGGCCATGTGTTACTGCGCTAATGGCGGGAACCGGGAGCATCTTGCGTCTGCATCGCCCAGAAACTAGTATTGACATTCATACAACAGTTTACCAAGCGGATTATCGATGTTGAAACGGGGGGGGTTGAAGCCTGGGTCGTGGCTTATTCTGTTATTACTGCTGGGTCCTCGTACAGCCGCCGCCGATAGGGACCCCGCGATCGCAGTCAGGGAAGCCATTGCCGGTGGCGCGGATGCCAGCCAGGTCATCGATACCTTGCAAAGCCTGGATGTCCCACTCCAGGAGGCCATTATTATCGCGATCAATAACTGCCCACAAATCATGGCCGGCGCCCTGACGATTGCCGCCATGGCGCGTGCTGAATCAGAACACCAGGAAGAAATTGGCTACCTCGCGCTAACAGCCGCAACCGGCGTCGGCTCCTGCACCGTAGCGGAAGCGATCGGCATGCCCCAGCCTTCAATCTGCGCCCAGCTGCTGCGCCAGTAACAACCCGCTTTGGCGCATTCCCGCAGCTGCTTTTTTTACTATCGAGGCCTGTCCTTTTTGCAGCTTAACTCATATCAGTTTAACGATGATATCGTGCAGTAATTCACTGTCTCGCCCAAGCGCGTCGGCGGCATGGGACAAGTGGCGATAAATTTCTCGATGCTTCATCACGTAGACCATGTAATCCATCGCCAATACATCGTCGCTTTGCCCCTCCCGCTGGTGTTGCTTGCGAAAGCTGTCCTTGTCCAGAAGTTCCACCAATGCCCTGCGGTAGATCTTCTTCATATTTCGCTCGGACTTGTGCGATTGTTTGGCATACTGCTCCGCCCCACCGGGGGCCTTTTCCAGCAGCGCGTAACCCGCCCGCAGCGACTCGACGCCAGCACACAGTTCCTCGCCAAGTTCCAACATGAAAGCATCGGCGGGAATCTCGAACATATGCAATTCGTAGACCGTGGTTTTGGCAAAATTGATGAGCATATCGATGCCAGCGATCGCATCGTAAAGGTCTTCCCGGTCGATGGGCGTGGAAAAAGATTCATTGAGAATGCGAATGTTGCGGTCCTTTATCTTGTCCGCATCGTGCTCGAGGTCTCTTACCTTCTGCGCCAGATCGGGATCATTGCTGCGCAGGTATTCAACAAAAACCTCCATCGTTTCCAAAGCCAGGTCGCATTGTTCGTTGAGCAACGCAAAAAACTTCGGCATGCGAGGAAACACCCTGCCCATTAGTCGGTGCAATAAAGATCCAGAGGCTTCAGTCATCGCATTTTCTCCAGTGATTGATACCCATTGGCGTCAGAATAGCCCCCGTACCAGGTGAACAAGGCCATAAAAAACGATGGCCACGAAGGCGGCGCCCGGTATCGTAATGATCCAGGTACTGATAATTTCACGGGCCTTGCCCCAGCGCACTGCTTTGGGTCGCTCAGACGCTCCAATGCCCATTATTGAGGAACTGACCACGTGGGTGGTCGAGACTGGCGCCCCAATCACAGACGCACCAAAAATGACGGCAGCAGAAGTCAGCTGTGCGTCCACCGCGTGCAGCGGCCGCACCTTGTAGATTCCGAATCCCACCGTGCGCACAATTCGCCAGCCACCCATCATCGTTCCAATTGTAATCATGCTCGCACAGGCTACAACCACCCACAGTGGAACTACGAATTCCGTGAGATACCCGCCCAGTACCAACACCATGGTGATGATACCCATACTCTTCTGGGCGTCGTTGGCGCCATGGGAAAACGAGAGTCCAGCAGCGCTGAACCATTGCACCCGTCGCAAATTCTTGTTTAGCGAAGGCCGGGCTCCCTGAAGCAAAAATGCCATGATCCGCTGGATGGCAAAACCGGCCCAAAAACCAATCAGCGGGGAGAGAACCAACGCCAGGATTACTTTGGTCACACCGGTCAATTCGCCATGCAGGAGTTGGGCAAAGCCCCAGACTACGTATTGCGGCCCCGCCGCGACGACTACCGCTCCCACCAGGCCACCGACAAGCGCGTGGGAGGAGGAGGAAGGAATACCCAACCACCAGGTCAACAGATTCCAGACGATAGCACCGCCAAGCCCACACAAGATGATGAGCATGGATGTCACCGTTTCCAGGGAACTGACGTCGACAAATTTGCCGATAGTATTCGCCACCGCCGTACCACCGAGCAAGGGACCAATGAAGTGGAAGATTCCCACCAGCAGGACCGCCTGGGTCGGAGTCATGGCCCGGGAAGCCACCACGGTGGCAATCATATTCGAGGCATCATGAAAGCCGTTGGTTAGATCAAAAAACAAAATAACCAGGATGCTGAAAATGGCGAGCAGCAGTACAGTATCCATAACGTGCTGTCTTTTTTTATTTATTGTCGCAGTAATTAAACACCAGTTGCGGAAGAAAAAACCAGTACTATTTTCACAAATCCTCCTTTTCCGGAATGGCATGGAAACCCTTGCCCGGTTCCCGGTTGATGCCTGTCCGATTCATTATGCACGTCCAATACAGTATCCTTTTACCTCAATTTGCGTAACCGCAATTTATCGGGACAGGCCAGGAACATCATCTGGGTTTTTCGCCTGCTACCCGCCACTTTGGAAACGGAGACCCGGGATGAGCGATGTTGTAACAGTCACAAACGAGGCCGGAATCATGACGATTACCATCAACCGGCCGGAGGCAAAAAATGCGGTCAACAAGGCAGTAGCCGTCGCCATTGCCGCGGCAGTTGATGAACTCGACAGCAATGATGCCATTCGAGTTGCTATTCTCACCGGCGCCGGGGGCAGCTTTTGCGCCGGCATGGATCTTAAAGCCTTCATGAGCGGCGAGCTACCGCTTGTCGAGGGGCGCGGGTTTGCCGGTATTACCGAAGCGCCGCCGAAGAAGCCCTTGATTGCCGCGGTTGAGGGCTTTGCATTGGCTGGCGGCTTCGAGCTGGCCATTACCTGCGACCTGATTGTTGCCGCCGACAACAGTAAATTCGGTATTCCCGAAGTCAAGCGCGGACTGGTGGCGGCCGGCGGCGGCCTGATCCGCTTGCCCAAACAGATACCATCCCGCCTCGCAATGGAACTCGCGCTCACCGGCGACTTCATCACGGCCCAGCGCGCCTACGAAATTGGCTTGATCAATCGCATAGCCGCTGCGGGCAGCGTGTTGGAGAAGGCCAATGAGCTAGCTCGTACCATAGTCGCCAATGGTCCGCTCGCGGTGGCGGCAACCAAGCAGGTAATGATGGCGCTGGATAGTTGGCCAGAGGACGAAAAATTCAAGCGCCAGACCGACATCGTCATGCCGGTATTCATCAGCGCCGACGCCGTCGAGGGATCCTCGGCCTTCGCCGAGAAAAGAAAGCCCAACTGGCAGGGCAAGTGATCGTTCCTGCGCCCGGCTGCATAGGCCCCGCCCTGCTGATGGGCGGGGCGCATTCAGGACGCAATGCCGTTCTTTAACGCGAGCAAGGAACAAGCCGACTGGCGGCCTGTAAAATGGCCGCAACCGCCAATAATCAGTGGGTTATAACCCTGGGCAGACTGGAGGCCTGACCGACCCAATCCTGAACCTGAGCGAGTGAGGGCACCTGGCGCACCAGTTTTTTGGCGCTATTGACCTCGACCATCTTCGCGTGAAGGTTGTCGGCGTTGCGCTGGGCCAGCTCCGGGACGGTATCCACACCGGCTTCCTCGAGCAGATCGGCATACTGGGTATTAATGCCCTTGATGCGAGCGAGATCAGCACGATTGACCCACCCCAGCAACAACTTCTCACTGATATTCAACTGCTCGGCAAACTGTTTGCGGCCCTTCTTGTCGCAACAGGAAGACAGTAAAGACTCCACTGAGTTGATTCCACCCTCTTTCAGTTTAGCGCTGTAAACTTCCCCGATACCCTCGATCTCTGCCAGCTTGGTCATCAATAAATCCTTGTCCAGTTAACGATAAATAAACGCTCAACTATCGCTACCGCAATGGCGTCGTAAGTGGCGCGACCACGGTGCGATTCAGCGCTTTATCTTACCAAGTCTCCCGCTGACAAGCACCAGCTGGCAGGGGATTTTAGTGACGGTTTTCGATAGGGCAGCAGCGCATTGGCAGAGTCATGCATTGCCGGGTTAACGACCGCGGTCCCTCCCTGACACCCCAGCCTGGCCGACTGCGACCCGGTCGCCTGATCAACCGTCAGGTGCAGGTCACCAAGCTGATAAAAGGTGAGTATCTCATCCACTGCCGGCGGCATCGGGTGATTCCGCCGGATAGTGTAGCGCCAGCCAAATAGTGTCAACCGATGGGTCGGTCCAGTCTACCCTGTGGCGGATACGGGCCGGAATATTGAGAAAGTCGCCTCGCTGCAGCTGACGGATTGAGCCGTCGTCAAAGCGCAACCTGGCCGCCCCCTGGAGCAGCATAAGCCACTCATTCCGGGGCTGATCGTACCAATCGGACGCCGGTGTGCAATGGCCCCGGGAAACGATGCGCTCGATACGCAGTGGTCCCGACTGGAGCAGCGTATCAAACACCTCCTCTGGCAAATCTGCCGGCAGGGCCGAGAAAATATTGTCGACTTTGGTCACCGATCAAGCGCCACCGCTGCGGGCTCAGTCGAGGCGCGGCGTTGCGCGCTCGATCAGCGCCTGGCAGTCGATACCCGCAGGTAATGTCCCGTACAGGCGCCCGCGATTGGAAGGAGCAAGTCTCGATGCGCAAAACGCCTCGGCTACCAGCGGCTTACCGGCGGTCAACAAGGTTGAAGCCTGAATCGCCAACGCCATTTTTTCAACCACGCCTCGGGCGCCGTATTCAAGCTGAGCGCTATCGACAAAATCCTTGCCGAGCTCGTCGATCAGCCCATCGAGATGCTTGTCCGCGCCCCGCGCGCCTGAAACCTCGTCCATGAAAACCTCAAGCGAGCCCTTGTTCTTATGCATCGCGCGAATCATGTCGAGACACTGTACATTGCCACTGCCTTCCCATATGGCATTGATCGGAGATTCGCGAAACAGGCGGGCCATGATTCCGTCCTCCATTACCCCACTGCCACCAATACATTCCATGGCCTCGTAGGCATGGGCAGGGGTGCGCTTGCATATCCAGTATTTACCGACAGCGGTTCCCATACGCACCAGCAAGCGTTCCGCCTCGCTGCTGGCGCTATTATCCAGCGCCCTGGCAATACGCATCGTCAACGCCAGTGCCGCTTCGCTCTCCAAAATCAAATCGGCCAGTACGTTTTGCATCAGCGGCTGCTCACTCAACAGCTTGCCGAAGGCGTGACGCATGGAGCAATGATGGGTCGCCTGGGCTACCGCCTGGCGCAAGCCCGCAGAGGAACCAATCATGCAATCGAAGCGGGTCATTGCGACCATCTCGATAATAGCGGCTACACCCCTGCCCTCTTCACCGACCATCCAACCGAGGGCACCACGCAATTCTGTTTCGCTGGAGGCATTCGAGACATTGCCCATTTTGTTTTTGAGACGCTGGATCTGGATGGGGTTCTTGCTGCCATCGGGTCGCCAACGAGGCACCAGAAAACAGGACAGTCCCGAGCTGGTCTGCGCCAGCACCAGGAAGGCATCGCACATGGGTGCCGAGACAAAGTACTTGTGGCCGACCAATTCAAATGCGCCGCCAGCGCTGCGGCCCTCTGCCGGATAGGCGCGAGTACTGTTTTGGCGCACGTCCGAGCCACCCTGCTTTTCCGTCATGGCCATACCGATGGTGACGGCGGTTTTGGCCTGATCAGCGATATTGCGAGGATCGTAGTCCGCGGCGAGAATCCTGGGAGCCCAGCTGGCGTAGAGCTCGGGTTGGTTTTTCAATGCCGGGATCGCGGCAGATGTCATGGTGACCGGGCAGCCGTGGCCGGCTTCGACCTGAGCCATGAGGTAGTATTTGGCACTGCGTACCAGGTGCGCGGCGGGCATGTCGCCCCAGTGAGAGCTGTGTAATCCTTCGCGCAGCGAAAGTGACATCAACTGATGGTATGCGGGGTGAAAGCGCACTTCGTCAATGCGTTCCCCATGACGGTTATGGGTGTACAACACCGGCTTGTTCTCGTTTGCCTGGAAGCCCAGTTCGATCAGCTCTGCAGACCCGGTAGCAGCGCCAAAACGCCGCAGGTCCGCCTCCGCCCATTCTCCGCCGTGGGTTTTTATCGCCTCGCGCAGGGCGCTGTCCTGCAGATAGCTGTTGTAGTTTTCCAGTGCTGGCGGCTGGTTTCGTACCTCATGGGTCTCAGCCCAGTAGGCATTGCTGGGAGAGAAGTCGCTGGATGCCTGATTGAGTTTCTGCTTCATGATCAATGCTCCTGTTACTTGCTTGGGCGTGCTACCGGTTGCTTAAATCGCCAGTGATGGCGAACCTTGTTGCAGGTCAGCGCCTGGGGGGCAGCATGCGCACGAGGGTGTCATCCTTTTGCACGTAATGATGGTACAGTGCCGCCAGCGTGTGCAAACCGATCAAGTATAAGCCCACTTCGCCTACGGTTTCATGGATGTTCTTGATCCACTTCGCCGTCGCTTCATTCTCACTGATCAGTGCCGGCAACTCCAGCCCCCAGAATGGCACCGGCTTGCCCGCCGCGCTGAGCATCAACCAGCCACCAATCGGCATTCCGATCATCAATGCATAGAGGGCGACGTGAACCACTTTTGCCAGCAGGCTCTGCCAGGGGGGCGGGGGCGGCACGATGGCAGGCGTTTTATGGGCCAGGCGGAACACCAGGCGCAACCACACCAGCGCGAACACGCTCAACCCGAGGGTAAAGTGCCATTTTTTCAGGGCCTCCCGGGGGTCACTGCCCTTGGGGTAGACTTCATGCAATTCAATGCAGATGTACACCCCTGCCAAAAGCAAAAACATCAGCCAGTGCATGGCAATAGATGCGGAGCTGTAAGCCGGTTTGACCGTGTTACCGTTCATGTAAAACCTCGTCCAGTTTTCGATGTGATACCGATTCGCCTTGCCTGTGAAACCCCGGTTTTCCGGGGGGTCGATGCGGGCTTGCGCAGCATACTGGGGTTGACCGGCAGTTTCCAGAGTTGCTGGTGATCGCCGTGGGCCCACCCTCGAGGCAGAGCAACGCGCACTGATGCTGGATATTGCGGCAATCCCCCGCACTATTATTACCAGCGCGATACCTGGCACTGGACCCAACGCCAAATACTGTATATATTTACAGTATTTGGCCAATGGTAAAGATCATGCCACAGACTTCCCTCGGGCAAAAAACTGCTATCGAGCAACTGCTGCAACGCCCTGATATTTGGCAGTCGGCCCAGCGCAGGCAGCCGCAAAGCGGCATTGGCACCGGCTATGAAGCACTGGACAACAGCCTTCACCTGGGTGGCTGGCCCCGCTCCAGCATGGTAGAGATGCTATGCCGACAACAGGGTATTGGTGAACTACAGCTACTGCTGCCAACCCTGGCGCGCCTGACCAGTGCCGGGCGCTATTGCCTGCTGTTGTCAGCGCCCCATATTCCCTACCCCGCGGCGCTTATTGCAGCAGGGGTCGGCATCGACAGACTACTGGTGATCGACAGCAGCAACACCCTGCAGCAACTGTGGAGTGCCGAGCAAGCCTTGCGCTCGGGTGCCGCCGGCTGTGTTATCGCCTGGTTCGGTGCGCAAAAACTGGACACGGCCCACCTGCGCAAGCTACTGCTGGCGGCTAAACAAAGTAACACCCTGTTGTTCCTGCAGCGTCACCACAGGATGTCGCAACAGGCATCACCCGCCGGTCTGCGCCTGCTGCTCGACAGCACCCCGGCAGGACAATTACAACTGGAGATACTCAAGCAGCCCGGCGGCTGGTCGGGACAGTCTGTCACCCTGCCACGACGTGAAGCCTGGCTGGCATTAACGCGCTGGCACCTGCCCATACAGCTCAACACCCGGGCCACAGTTGAAGATGCGTCTGCCATTGTCGCTAACGGGTCGGCCATCAACAGTGCCCGGGGCTACGCCCTTACAGGGATGCAAGGTTTAGCCGTGAACCCGTCCAGCGAAACCCTTAAAGGCCAGTAAGGCCAAGCCCCGGTTCGGCATGCTGTGGATTTGCCTCCATCTACCACTACTGTCACTGGAAGTTTTTACCCGTGGCAGCCCCACTGCCCAAACCCGGCCAGTAGCCCTGGTGCAGAACCAGCAGGTTGCATGCTGCAACCAGGCCGCGGGCGCCCAGGGGGTTGTTCCGGGCATGTCGGCAACCACTGCCAGCGCCCTGGCGAGCGCACTGTTATGCCTGGAGAGAAACATTGATAAAGAGCATCGGGCACTACGTCAATTGGCCCAGTGGGCCTACAGTTTTACCCCGACATGCTGTATCAAGCCCCCGGCAGACCTGCTACTCGAGGTGGGCGCCAGCCTGAAGCTGTTCCAGCAGCTGGAAAATATCTCCCGCCGGATAGACGCCGATTTACAGGCCCAGGGGTTCAGCTACGCTGTTGGCCTGGCGCACACGCCCAAGGCCGCCTGGCTTGTTGCTCGCGACCAGCCAGGTGCAACACCTCCCTGGTTTGATCGGCAACGGCAACAGCTCGACATGAATAAGCTCAATAC
>JAHEGP010000115.1 GCA_024645065.1 Cellvibrionales bacterium
GCGCCCAAGCCCGAACCCAAGCCAGCGCCTGAGCCCAAGCCGGAGCCCGCGCCTCCCCCTGTACCCAGTCCAGTTGTTGCGGCAAATTCCAGCGCTACCAGCGAAGCCGCTAATGCCAGCAACAGCGAGGGCCTCGCGATCGCTTCACCTGCAACGCCAGGGAAGGAAGCACCCGTGATTTCAAAGCGATCGGTGAAGCTGAGCTGGATTCCACCTTCCAATCGAGAGAACGGGGTTGCGCTGTCCATGAAGGAGATTAATCGGTACGAGATTATTGCGAGCCCCGTGGGCGGCGGCAAGTCGCTGGTATTTATTGTGAACGATGCGGGGACCAACAGCTACACTGCTCACAACCTGGAGCAACAGTCCTACGAATTCCGTATCGTGGCCGTGGACAGCCGGGGGCTTAGCAGTAAGCCCTCGGCATCAGTTGTTCTCGATTAGGGATGAGCTCAGGCATCGCTGATTAAATTCCTGCGACTGCGGGCTCGCTGAGTAGGGTTGATCAGGACTGTCCCTAACAAGTTGCTACCAGCCCAGGCTTTATGGCGCCAACTGCTGTGCGAGCACTCTGCGGCTTGAAAAGCGGCTGTATTGGGCCGTTCGATCACGGGCTGCGTAATCCAACAACAAATCAAACTGAAACTTTGTCAAAGGAGCCGCTTTTATGTTTGGCCTTTTCAAATCAGATCCCAGCAAAAAGCTTAACGAGCAATACCACGCCAAACTCGAGGCCGCAATGCAGGCCCAGCGCAAGGGCGATATTCGCCTCCACGGTGAATTGACCGCCGAGGCAGAGAAGCTCTACTCGCAAATTCAGGCGCTCCAGGCCAAGGTGTGATGTCCCGGTGGGTAATGTCCACCGACCAGAACCTCTAAGCCCGCTCCAGACCCCAACGCCCCAAAGGGCGGCGACGCCCTGAGGCTCGGGCAGCGATGACGACACCAAAGCGCCCCGGTATTGTACAATGGTGGCTAAAGTGCTTCATTGGCTGGAGCGCTTTGCGGCAGACAGTGGATAGACCAGAATGAGAACCTTCGTTGTGCGTGCCCGCGCTGCGCCTGTCGATAGCCGCCAACTCCTGGCCGGGGTTGGCGAAGAGGCCCATACCGAAATTCTCGCCCACACCCTGATGAACGCCTTCTTTGTCGCGCAGTCTCACCGCCAGGACGTAGTTGTCCATCTGGTGCTGGAGCGGACCCGGGATTTCAGCCGCACCATCACCTTTGATTCCAACGAGATTGGCTCGCTCGGCGGTTTTCACGAGGCTGCGCTCATGCGCCAGATAGCCGCAGCTCTGGACGTGTCCGTTGGCATGAAGAAGGAAAGCCAGCGGTCGGTGGCAGCCGGCATTACGGTCCGCACCCTTAGCTTCGAAAAGCTTGTCCAGGAGCTTGCCACCCGCTGCGAACTCTTCGTCATGGACAAAAAAGGGTCGCCAATAGAAAAGCAAACGTTTTCAGGGCATCCCTGCTTTGTCCTGACAGACCATATTCCAATGCCCAGAAAAAGCCTGAACAGCCTGCGAAGACTTGACGCCCACGAGCTCAGTCTCGGCGCCAGCATGTTATTCGCGTCCCAATGTATTGTCCTTATTCATAACCACCTCGATCGGCTGACTTGATCGCCGAAAAGCCTCCACACCAGCCCACCGCTTACAGTACAATCCCCGACATAGTAAAAAGAATAACGCGCTTGAGCGACCGGGATTTCAAAGCGACAGCCCCGTGGCGGGAGCGCATCCAATTCCAGGTATCGTTGGCATGCATAAATCTGGAACCACAGTGGGGTTTTTACCGCGCCTAATGCTGTTGCTATCGGTTGCAGGGATGACGATTGCCCAGCCATCTGCAGAGCGAGTAGAGTTTGACACGATTACCGATTCCAGTTCGACTGATAATGCAGATGCCCACCAGGTCCCCGCGGTAGCCCCTGCGTCGAAGTCTGGATCCGACTCCGTTGACAGTGCGCCCGCGGACGACGATCAGGTTGAAGCCTCGCCAGAGCCGAGCCCAAATCCTGCTGAACCCGAACAAGGCGAACCCACTGCGCAAAACCCGGTTGAAGAGCAGACACCGCTTGCACCCGAACTACCGGTCGACAACAGTCACCACTCCTCAAATGCTGTTGCGACAACAGGCGGCGAAAACAGCGCACCACCCGAGCCGGATAGGCTCGACGACAGCGATATAACTCCCGCTATCTACGACAGCGATATCGCCGATATGCTGCCGGAATCTGACGCCGACGATCCCGCGGCAGAGCCCGACACGAAACCAGCGTCACCCGAGGCCGAGGCTTCGCCAGGCGCGGGCGAACAGGATCCAAACCCTGACCAGGCGTCAACCAAAGCTCCCGGGGAAGACGCGGAAAAGCCCAGGCCTATCGAGCTCGACGGCAGCAATATAACGCCCGCTATTTACGACAGTGATTTCGCCGATATGCTGCCGGAATCTGACGCCGACGATCCCGCGGCAGAGCCCGACACGAAACCAGCGTCACCCGAGGCCGAGGCTTCGCCAGGCGCGGGCGAACAGGATCCAAACCCTGACCAGGCGTCAACCAAACCTCCCGGGGAAGACGCGGAAATGCCCGGGCCTATCGAGCTCGACGGCAGTGATACAACACCCGCTATCTACGACAGCGATATCGCCGATATGCTGCCGGAATCTGACGCCGACGATCCCGTGGCAGAGCCCGACACGAAACAAGCGTCACCCGAGGCCGAGGCTTCGCCAGGCACGGCCGAAAAGGAGCCAAAGACTGAGAAGTCCGCTACCAAACCGGCGGCGGAATCCGCCCCGGCTCCCGAAGCCCTTAATGCCGGCAGCGACCGGATTGCGCCGGAAGCTAGTGACGACGACGGTGCCGACAACCTGCCAGTGACCGACACCGAACAGGCTGAGGCAGAGCCCGACACTAAACAAGCGTCACCCGGGCTCGAGCCCGGCGCAAGCCCGGCCGGACAGGACGCCAAAACTGGAAAGGCCGGACCGGCAGTTCCCGGGAAACCGTCCCCGGCCCCGGAGCCTGTTACTGCAGACGCCGACGACATTGCGCCGGATGTATATGACAGTGAAGTGCTTGATGATATCTCCGAAGTCGACCAACGCCCGGCCGCAACCGAGCCGCCCGTGGTCCCCGTTCCCCCGCCCGATGATCAAGGAAAACGTCCGTCATTGCCGCCCGAAGAACCGCCCTCAGAAGACGCGGTCTGGTGGCAAGACCAATGGATTAAGCCCTGGGAGGAAGACTGGATTGTCGAACAGGAAGAATGGGGCTTTGATGGTTTGCGCTATGTCGACAAATGGGGTTTGCTGCGAATGAAACTGGGAGGCAATTTTGCCATCGACGGGGGAGCTGCCTGGCAGCAAACGGAGCTCGATAGCCTTTTCCCCGATGTCAATGGCTGGCACACTATCGTTCGCAACGCTCGTCTGCAACTGGCCGGGAGTTTCGGTCCCCATATCTTTTTCAAGGCCCAGATCGAAATGGGCGCAATAAATCCCGGCGTCAAAGACGGCTATGTGGTCATACGGGATGTACCCATCTTTTCCAATGTGCGTTTCGGCAAGGGCAAACAACCCTTTTCGATGGAAAACCTGACAAGCGCCAAATTTAACAGCTTTATGGAGCGCTCCCTGCTCACTGCACTCTCACCCGGGCGCAGCTTCGGGATCATGGCTTACGATTCGGCGTTTGAGCAGCGACTTACCTGGGCAGGTGGCTTATTCTATCGCTCAGCCTCCTGGGGCGACCTGGAATTCGATACCTCCGGTGGCGCCGACGCGACAGCGCGGGTGACCGCTCTGCCGTATTTTCTGTCGGGTGATAAGTTGATGCACCTGGGCTTTGGTATCTCGAATCGCCTCTATAGCGATACGACACGATTTGCCAGTGCACCGGAGAGTCGCATCACGGATGCTGAATACGTCGACACGGGGGATTTCGCGGCCGACAGCGCTTCAACCTTTAACGTCGAGGGGGCCTGGAAGGACGGCTCCTGGCTACTCCAGGGTGAGTACACCCGCAATTTCGTGAGAACCGAAGATGGGGAAAGGACCTACTCCGCCCGCTATCTGCAGTTGGGCTACTTTGTTACCGGCGAATCCCGGCCCTACAATCGCGCTTCGGGCACTTTTGGCAGTTTGGTACCCAAGCGATTCTATCATTGGAGTGATGACCCGGGCGGCGCCCTGGAACTGGCGATCCGACTTTCAGCCATTGACCTTCAGGATCAGGACAACAGCGGTGGCCTCCAGGAGGACATTACCCTGGGGGCGATCTGGTACCCCCAGGACAATGTCCGAGTGATGTTCAACTATGTCACGGGTCATGTCGACGCGACAGGGAGTTCACCGATGAACCGTGCCGAAGGTCGATTTAACTTCATTCAGGCACGGGTGTTTTTCAACTTTTAATGGCCCCGGGCGAAAGAATCTCAAGATCGACCCGGCCCCACCAGGCTTGCCTGGATGGCGGGATTTCAGGAGATCGGGACAGGATTTTGATTCAATCTCCAGCTTGCATGGAGATGGCGAACTTCCCTGTCTGCTGATCGTTCAGCGTACGAGTAAAGGCTGGTAAAGCAATGTCGAATAAGCGCCCGTCCAACTTCACTATCGTCCTGCTGAGCAGCCTGTATTTCTCCCAGGGCCTGCCATCGGGGTTGCTGGCCCACGCCCTGCCCGCATTGCTGCGGGAGCACCAGGTTCCCCTGCAATACATTGGCTATCTGAAATTACTGGCACTGCCATGGATGTTCAAGTTCGTCTGGGCGCCCTATGTGGATCGCTATCACTTCCGCCGCACCGGGCCCCATCGCAGCTGGATTCTGCCGATGCAATCCCTGGTGATCTTTATGCTGCTGTCACTGAGCCTGTTGAGTCCCCAGACCATTTTTAGCGGCTACCTGCCGCTTTTTTTCCTGATGTTGCTGTTATTGAATTTTTGCTCTGCAACCCAGGATATTGCGACCGATGGCCTGGCCGTGAAGTTACTGCCCAGTCGTTGGCGGGGCCTGGGCAACAGTATCCAGGTATCGGGGTACAAACTGGGTTTGATCGTGGGGGGCAGCCTGTTATTGCTTTCCATCGACCACTACGGTTGGTCGACAAGCTTCATCCTTCTGGCGATCATTCTGGCGCTTCTTACTCTACCGATATTACTATTGCGCGAGTCACCACACAGCAATGAGCGACCTGCGGGCGATCCGGATTCTTTGGCCAACGCCAAGGCTGAGGGTTTCGACACCTTTTGGCGCAACTATCGTGATTTTTTTCGCCAGCCCGGCATGAAGAGCTGGCTGCTGGTTATCCTGACCTACAAATCCGGAGATGCCTTCGGCTCGGGAATGGTAAAACCGATGTTGGTCGATGCCGGCTTCTCATTGTCGGCGATCGGTAGCGTCACCCTGGTTGCTTCGGTAGCCGGCATGGTGGCCGCGGTGCTGGGAGGTTATTTGTACTACCGATGGGGCGCCAAAGTGACTCTACTTGGCTTCGGCCTGCTGCAGGCCATCGGCATCGGCGCCTTTGCCCTGATCGCACGGGGCCAGATCGATCTATTCACCCTCTACACGATCTCGGTGTTCGAGCAGATCGCAGACGGTATGTCGACGGTGGTACTGTTCGCCCTGATGATGGAACAGTGCCGCCCAAACCATGAGGGTGCCGACTATAGCATCCAGGCATGCTTCCAGGTTTTATTGGCGGGGTTTATCGGGGCCGCCTCGGGCTGGGTCGCAAGCCAGGTCGGTTATTCACAGCACTTCCTGCTGGCAGCTGGCTTTGGCCTGCTGGCCCTGGTGCCGGCCTGGTATTACCTGCAGTTCAAGTTGCCCCAAAAGGCGCCGGAGCTGGCCAAAAAATCCTCCGCAACGGCGTGAAGCCCAGCCGGCACCGAGCAAAAACCTGCTGCAAGCCAGAGTCGCTTGCCCATGATTGATGATGACGTGCAAAGCTTAGACCCGCTGTGCTGAATCCGTTATAGTGGCGCCTCGTTTGTTACCAACTGGACAGTTCCCATGCGCTTAATCGCTCCAAATCACCTGATACCGGTACCCCTTGCTCTGCTGCTGGCTGCCTGTGGCGGCACCCAGTATGCAACTGACACCCCAGCGGCATCGCAGCTTGGAGAGCCATGTCCTGTCGGCAGTGCCTGTGAGACTTTGGGCGGCAACGTGGGGGCTGAACATGAACGCTTGAATAGCGGCCTGGAAGCTGACGATCCCGCAAAGCTGGAGGCGGAAGCTACAAAAATTCGCGATGAAAATCCGGAGGAGCTGGAGGAATCGATTAAAAAAATGGAACGCTCCAACTAGCGGCTCCGTGACAGCCCCGTTCTCAATCGTTTGCAAGCAAAACGCTTAACCCGAGATAGCCGAGCGCTACTGGACAACCAACGTGACTGAGCATCCTACGCCCCCTGAACTGGAAACCAGAAAAAACGCCCTGCTGCGCCTTTTCGACAGGATGCTACCGATCATCGATGGCGTCTCCGACAGCGTGCGCTTCGCCGCCCTCCTCGGCCTGGCTCTGGTAATCTGGATATTTACCTGGATGCACTACCTCAACAACTTTAGCCTGGCGACAGCCCTGTTGACCTGTTGCCTGTCGGCGCTTCCGATTGTGGTGCTGCTATATCTCTGGTGGAGCCTCGAAGAACTCAAGAAACTCCCTGAAAACCTGGCCGTGATGATGCAGGGCGCGACAAACGAAGTACGAGAAAAAGTGACCAGTATACGATCGGGAGAACCCAGGAAGATGGGTCTTGTCACAGCCGCCAGGAGTGTCCTCAAGATTGGCTCATTGGTGGGAGAAGCGCGGGAGTTGGCAGGTTCCTATGTTCGTGTGGGCTCTTTGATGAGCCCGGTTTTATTGCTGCTGGGCTTCTTGTCGTTGCTTTACATCGTTCCCTTGTTTCTTATCAGCATGTTGCTGGCCCTACTCGCCATCTGGCCCTAGCGCCGGTGGCTGAACCAGCAGATGCAACAGCGGCTCCTTGGCGCCGGCCAGAGGGAAGCGGCTGCAACGGGCATTGCATTAATGCTTCGGCTTTTCCGTCTTGCCAATAAGCGCCTGCAAACCGCCCAGCCCATCAACTACCCCGGTAGGCTCGAAACCCCAGGGATCGAAAACCGCTGCGGCCGATCGCTTGACCCAGGCGGTCTGTAAACCGGCGGCTAGCGCTCCAATCACGTCAAACGGATTGCTCGATACCAGCCAGGCGCTTTCGGGAGAGGCATCGCATTGGCTCAATAAATGGGCATAAACCGCAGGTGCCGGCTTGAAGGTTTTAATCCCATCGACGCTGACAACGGCATCGAAAAACTGGCGCAGACCAGCGCCGGCCAGCAATTTCTCGACGGCATTCGCCGTGCCATTGGAAAAGGCCACCAGCTTGTAAGCTGAATCCCGCAGTTGAACCAGGGCGGGCCTGGCGTCGGCGAAAGCAGGGAGCACGGTATAGGCTTCCAGCAGTTCGCGCTTCTGCCCGGGCGCCAGCTCCCGATTAAATCTGGCAAAAGTGTAATCCAGGGCCTGGGCGGTGCACACTGAAAAATCCTCGTACTGCTGCATCAAACCGCGCCGAAACGAATACTCCAGCTGCTTGTCGCGCCAGGCGTTGGAAAAATTGATCGCCTCTTCGCCCACAATATCCTGCAATTTTGCCAGTACCCCCTGGGTATCTATCAGCGTGCCGTAGATATCAAATGCGATGGTCGTTGTCATGGTAAAACCTGATGGTGGAATGATCGGGCTGGTTCCCTAGTACTCTTTCCAGGTGATATTGTCGCATGCAGAGCTTACCAGATGATTCAAGTCAAGGCGTAGCCTGCAGGAAATGGCGCGCCCTTTTCAAAGGCTGCAACGATGGATTGGAGCATCTGGTAAGCTCCCTCCGGGCGGACCGGGAAGCGGTCGCCCGCGTTGTTGCGCCTCTTGGTAAGGACGCGCCATTGCCGGCGAGGCACGCCTGGCGCTCAACCGCTTCCCGATCCGCTGAATACGGCAATATCACCCTGAAAGAGTACTAGTGTAACACCCGAAATCAGCGCCGCCACAGTACCCCGCCCACTGGACCTGAAACGACTTGCACGCAGAGGAAAGTATGGTTGGAAACGGCTACTATGGGGCCGCAGCGAGGAACCGACAGCATGGATATTCAACAATGGCAGGCCCTGGGCAACATGCAGACACTAAAGGGTTTTCCCATTTTTACCCGGGTAGAGCCTGACAATGGCAAGCCTCCCTTGCTATTGCTGCACGGCTACCCCACCGCCTGCTGGGACTTCGAGCGGATTTGGCCCGTCCTCTCCCAGCGCTTTCGCCTGGTCAGCTGCGACATGCTGGGCTTCGGTTTTTCGGCCAAACCGGCCACCCACGATTACAGCATCCACCAACAGGCCGACATTTTCGAGGCTCTGGTCAGCCATGTGGGCCTGGACGAATACCATGTTCTGGCACACGACTACGGGGATAGCGTGGCCCAGGAGTTGCTGGCGCGCCAGAATAGTAAAGAAGGAGTCGGCACCTGCCTGTCGATGTGCTTCCTCAATGGGGGTCTTTTTCCTGAAACCCATCACGCATTGAACGTGCAAAAGCTGCTGTTGGGCCCGCTGGGCAAGTGGATATGTCGTTTCTCTGGCCAGGGCAGCTTCAATCGCAGCATCAGCCGGGTTTTTGGTGCCCAAACCAGGCCCGATGCTGACACCCTCGACCAGTTCTGGCGGTTGGTATGCTACAACAATGGCAACAGGGTGCTGTACCGGCTTATCAATTATATGCGCGACCGCGTCGAGCATCGCGAGCGCTGGGTCTCAGCACTGCAACAAAGCCGCATGCCCACCGCCGTGATAAACGGTAGTGCCGACCCTGTGAGTGGAACCCACATGGTGGCGCGCTACCAGCAGTTGGAATGTCGACTTGATTACCTGGCGGAATTACCCCGAATCGGCCACTGGCCGCAGCTCGAGGCAGCGGACGAAGTGTGCAGCCATTACCAGGCATTTATTCAGAGCGCGATGTGACACGATAGTATTCAAGCTTTCCAAATAAAAAGGCCCGGTATCTACCGGGCCAGGGTATCTGAAATACGAGTTTCAGATAAGAGGGGTATTAGTTAGTCCACGGTGATCGATAAAAGTTTCATCGCTAGGAGTCTGTCGGACTTGGGGGTTCGTAGCGAGGCGAGTGGGAAAGCGAGTACATTTTGACGCGATTTTGAGGCGCATAGTGGGGCTATGTAACGAGAAATCGCGTCAAAATGGGCCGGTGTCCCGCCGCCGCAGTAGAATCAGTCTAAGTCCGACAGACTCCTGATATGTTGTGACCTGTCAAACGATACCATTATTCTTTCATGTTTTTTCTCTTCATAAGCCCTTGGGGCAGAACAGAGGCAGCGCTAAACGACGGTTGATCAAT
>JAHEGP010000333.1 GCA_024645065.1 Cellvibrionales bacterium
TTCAGTGGTGAGCAACGGGTGCAGGTCGAAAAAGCGCCGTGACCACCCTTGGCCGTTACTGGATAGTCTCCCTGACACTGCTGGCGTCTCTGTTGTTGGCGGTTTTCCCGATAGTGCCCCCCTACGACTGGCTGCGGCCCGAATGGACGGCGATGGTGGTCATATTCTGGACCATCACCGTGCCGGACAAAATTGGCATAAGCTTCGCGTGGCTGGCGGGGCTGGTGCTCGATGGCTTTACGGGTGTCACCCTGGGTCAGAATGCCCTGAGCCTTGCCATCGTCGCCTACATCTGTAATGGCCTTTATCAGCGCATGCAGCATTTTGCGATACTGCAGCAAGCCGGCCTGGTGTTCGTGTTGGTAGGTATTCACCTGCTGGTGGGATACTGGGTCCAAAGCCTGGGGTCGATATCCACCCGCAACCTGAATTTCCTGGCCGGCGCTTTCAGCAGTGCGTTGATTTGGCCGTTCTTCAGCCTGGTGTTGCAATATGTGTTCCGCTCTTTCCAACGGCGCTGATAATCCTGGATTCATCTACCTTGCCTCCGCTTCGCCGCGTCGCAGGGTGCTGTTACAGCAACTGGGCCTCGGCCTGCAGTTGGTACCGGCTGCCGTGGACGAGTCGCTGCGCCCTGGCGAAAACGCGCTTGACTATACGCAGCGACTGGCTCGAGCCAAGGCAGCGGCCGGTTGGCAGCATGTGGAAGCCACCGGGCAGAGCCTGCATCCGGTAATAGGTGCCGATACAGCGGTGGTATGCGATGGTCGAATAATGGGCAAGCCCGAGAGCGAGGCGGCGGGCCTGGCAATGCTCACCCGCCTCTCGGGCCGCTGGCACCGAGTGGTCACAGCAGTTGCTTTGCGCTATAACGACGGATGTGTGGTGACCACCAGTGACACCCGGGTCAAATTTCGCGCCCTGACGGGGGAAGAAGCACTCGGTTACTGGCGAACCGGTGAGCCGGCGGACAAGGCGGGTGCCTATGCTATACAGGGCAGGGGCGGACGTTTTATCGAACGGATTGAAGGCAGTTACTCCGGGGTAGTTGGGCTGCCACTGGCGGAGACGGAAGCCCTTTTGCAGCAGTTTGCAGTGCACTGCGGTTGGTGATAAGCGACATGAGCGAAGAGATACTGATTAACGTAACTCCAGCCGAGACTCGCGTTGCGGTGGTCGACAACGGGGTTTTGCAGGAATTGTATATCGAACGCATCGCCAGTCGCGGTATTGTTGGCAATATCTACAAGGGCAAGGTGGTGCGTGTGCTGCCCGGAATGCAGGCGGCTTTCGTCGACATAGGACTGGATCGCGCCAGCTTTATCCACGCCGGCGATATCTACAATGCGATGGCCGCCAGAGGAGAGAATCCGCAGCCAGAACAGGCCGAGGGCACGGCGGCCTCTGATATCCGTCAACTGGTGCGGGAGGGCCAGCAATTGGTGGTACAGGTCACCAAGGATCCGCTGGGAACCAAGGGAGCCCGTCTGACCACGCGCCTGTCACTCTCGTCGCGCTTCTTGGTATTGATGACAGATAATGCCCATATCGGCGTGTCCCAGCGAATTGAGGATGAGAGTGAACGCCTGCGTCTGCGTGAGAATGTAACGGCCTTGCGCTCCCATGAGTCAATCTCCGGGACGCTCGGCTTTATCATTCGCACCGCCGCCGAGGGAGTAGGCCTGGACGAGCTGCGGGCCGACATGCTCTTTCTGACCAAGCTCTGGGAAGTGCTGCAAGAAAAAAGCCATGGCGTTGCGGCGCCGGGCTTGATCCATCGAGACCTCGCCTTGCCCATGCGCACCATTCGTGACCTGGTTTGGCAGTCGGTCGAGAAGATACGAATTGATTCCCGAGAGGTTTACCAGGCGGTAACAGAGTTTGCCGAGGCCTTTACCCCCTGGGTGGTTGATCGAATCGAGCACTACAATGGTGAGCGCCCGATCCTTGAGTTGTTCAGTGTCGAGGACGAAATTCAGCGTGCGCTGGAGCGCAAGGTGAAACTGAAGTCCGGTGGTTACCTGATAATCGACCAAACGGAAGCTATGACTACTATCGATGTTAATACCGGCGCTTTTGTCGGACATCGCAACCTTGAGGAGACTATTTTCAAGACTAACCTGGAAGCGGTCACTGCCCTTGCCAGGCAACTGCGGGTTCGCAATCTGGGTGGCATGATCATCATCGACCTGATTGATATGAGCGACCCCGAACACCAACGCCAGGTAATGCGCGCATTGGAAAAAGCGCTGGAGAAGGACCCGGTGCGAACCACAGTTTCCAGCGTGTCCGATCTGAGTTTGGTGCAGATGACACGTAAACGGACCCGCGAAAGCCTTGAACACGTGCTTTGCGAACCCTGCAACGTGTGCAAGGGTCGCGGTACAATCAAGTCAGCCGAGACCGTTTGTTACGAAATCTTTCGGGAAATCCTGCGCGAGGCACGCGCCTATGAAAATCGTGTGTTCCTGGTGTTGGCTGCATCCACGGTGATAGATCGCTTGTTGGATGAGGAATCTGCTCACGTCGCAGACCTGGAGGAGTTTATCGGTGCCACCATCCAGTTCCAGGTCGAGACAGTGTATTCTCAGGAACAATATGACGTCATATTACTCTAACGGTTTTTGTTTGTGCCAATGGCGACCTGGCAGGGTAAGTATCGCCGCATTACTGCCGTCCGCTTAGGTGCAACTCGACCATGCTGTTAAAGATACTGCGTATAAGCAACCGCCTGCTATGGGGCGCTCTGACTGTAGTGCTGGTCACGATGGCTATTGTGGTGAGCCTTGGGCGTTATTATATGCCCGAGTTGGGTCGCTATCAGCACCAGATTCTGTCCGAGATCCGTTCCCGGGTAAGCCTGCAATTTGAGGTCGGCAGCATCGAGGGAGAGTGGCGGGGACTGTCCCCCGTGGT